>NZ_JBFATL010000012.1:0-194906 GCF_040678315.1 Streptomyces sp. NPDC052721
CTGGAGTGGGCGACCTCCTGCCCGCCGCCCCGGCACAACTTCCTCACCCTGCCGCGGATCCGCAGCGAGTCCCCGGCGTTCGACCTGCACCACCCCGGTGTCCCGTCCCCGGAGCGGGAGTCGGCCGCGCGGTGACGGCCCACGACGAACAGGACCTCGTCCGGCAGATCGAGGGCCATCTGCTGCTGGTCGCCGCGCGGGAGGAGGGCCGTACCGCCGCGGTGCGCCTCAGCTCCCGGCTGGCCTGGCTCACCGACGGTCAACGGGAGGACGTGGAGCGGCAGTTCGAGGCCGAGTACCTTGCGCTGGCCCGGCTCTCGTGGCACCGCACGGCCGAGCGGGCGCAGGAGCTGCGGCAGGCGTACGAGTCGCGCTACCGGGCGCTTCGCCGCCGGCTGCTGGCCTGCTGTGTGCTGGGCTGCGCGGTGATCGCGGCGGCGGCCCTGCTGGTGGTGTCCGCCGCCGCGTAGGGCCGCTGTCAGGTGCGGGACCACTCCTGGTCGGCGCCGCCGTCGCAGGTCCACAGCACCAACGGGGTGCCGTTGCCGGTGCCGGCGCCGTACGCGTCCGGGCGCGTCGGGCCGCGCGGGGTGATCCAGCGCGGCTGGGGCGGGCTCGCGGCCGGCGGGGACGAAGCCGGCCGGTCCGACGCGGGCTTCCGGTCCGCCCGGCCGGTCGCCCTGAGCGTCGCCCCGGCCGTCGTACCGCCACGCCGCCTGACCGTGGACGCGCTGTCCACGCCGCAGCTACGAGCCACCCCGAGGACGGCCCCGCGCCCGTGCGCGCCGCACCGGTCAGCCGGTGAGCACCATCCGGAAGCGGGCTCCGCCGGAGAGCATCTTCTGGTATGCCTCGTCCGCGTCGTCCAGCGGCACGTTCTCGGTCATGGGGCGGATGCCGTGCAGGGCGCTGAAGGCCATGGTGTCCTCCACGTCCTGCGAGGTGCCGGACGGGTGGCCGCGCACCACGCGGCCGGCCATGAGCAGCTGGGTCGGGCTGATGCCGAGGGGCGCGGTGTCCGCGCCGATGACCACCAGTTCGCCGCGGTGGGACAGGCCGTCCACGGTGGCCGTGATGGCCTCGGAGTTCCCCGCGGTGGCCAGGACGACCTTGGCGCCGCCGAGGGACTGCAGCGCCTCGGCGACCGGGGTTCCGGAGGTGCTGTCGACGTAGTGGTGGGCGCCCAGTCGCTTGGCGAAGTCGGCCTTCCCGGCGCCCCTGGCGATCGCCACGGTCTCGAAGCCCATGGCCACCGCGTACTGCACGCCGAGGTGACCGAGGCCGCCGATGCCGAGCACCGCGACCAGGTCTCCCGGCCGGGCCGAGCTGCGCCGCAGTCCGTTGTACGTGGTCACGCCCGCGCAGGCCATCGGTCCGGCGTCGCTCGGGGAGAGCGCGTCGGGGATCCGGGCCAGGGCGTCGACGGGTGCGATCACCTTCTCACCGAAGCCGCCGTCGTAGGTCCATCCGGGCACTTTCAGGTTCTGGCACACGATGAAGTCGCCCTCGCGGCAGGGCCTGCAGTGGCCGCAGCTGCCGCCGAACCAGCCGACGGCCACCCGGTCGCCCTCCTGCCAGCCCCGCTCGCGCACGCCCTCGCCCAGTTCCTCCAGGCGTCCGGCGATCTCGTGCCCCGGCACCTCCGGGAACGACACGCCCGGTACTCCGCCGCTCACGAAGAGAGCGTCGCTGTGGCAGACCCCGCAGGCTTCCACGGCGATCCTCACGTGGCCGGGCCCCGGCTGCCGGACCTCGCGTTCGACCAGCTCGAAGGTGCCGTTCGGCGCGGTGACCTGCGCGGCTCGATAGGTACTCATGGCTCTCTCCGGGAACGGGTACGACAGCCCCCACAGACCCAGCAGAGCAGCTTCGGCGAGATCCCGCGCGCCGAACGGACCCTGCCGCCGCTGACCTGCGGGGCCCGGCTCCGCGAACCGGTGTGTCAGGGGCTCCCGGGGCGCCAGCCCTCCGGCCGGAGCATGCCCAGCAGCAGCCGGACCAGTTCGTCCACCACCTCGTCCAGCGTGGCGTCCACCCAGCCGGCGCTCCAGTCGTGCAGCAGGCCGTTGACGCTGCCGATGAAGGCCGTGGCCGCGAGGCGGTAGTCGCGCGGCGCCGCCTCCCCGCGGGCGACGGCGGCGTCCGCCTCGGCGCGGATGAGGTCGATCCAGCGGGCGCGGCGGGCGAGGCGCTGCTCCTCCAGTCGGGGGCTGACTCCGACGATCTCCACGAAGGCGATGCGGATGCGGCGCGGGTCGCGGGTGACGCCGTGGGCGTAGGCCCGGAAGAGCACGGTGGCGCGCTCGGCCAGCGGCAGCCCGTCGGCGTCGGCGAGGGCGTCCAGGACGGCCTGTTCGGCCCAGCCGTTGACCTGGAGGTGAAGGGCGGCGAGGACGTCCTCCAGGGTGCGGAACTCCTCGTAGAACTGGCGCGTGGACAGGCCCGCCGCCTGGCTCAGCGCGGCCACCGTGGTGCCCCGGTAGCCGGGGGTGTCGCCGAACAGCCCCAGCGCCGCCTCCAGGAAGCGGCGGCGGCGCTCGGCCTGCCGTTCCTCGGCGGACCGTCCGCCGTAGCGTCCCGTCGGCGCTCTGAGCCTGCCCTCCACGCGTCCCCCTCCGTCATCCGCCCGCTCCCCCAATCTTGTCGTGCACACATCTTGTCGAGAAGGCCAACCCTTCCTTACTTTTCAGTAAGTTCACTGTGAAAGCACCCGTGTTCAGATTCCCCCGAGGAAAGAGAGCCGTCATGGCTGCCTCCAGAACCAGGCACCTGTGCTCCGTGGCCGCCGCCCTCGTCCTGACCGTCCCCGCCCCCGCGACCGCCGCCTCCGCAAGCTCCGCCGCCCCCGCCGGGCTGCGCGAGGTGCTGTTCGTCGGCAACAACTGGGACGGCACCGCCGATGTCATCCGCTCCTCCGGCGACTTCGCGAAGATCGGCCGGATCAACGTCATCCCGGACAAGGACGCCCGGATGGCCGAGATCAACGCGGACCCGATCAAGTGGATCTACTTCCAGGCGATCCGCAACAGCGTCGGCGAGGGCCACGACCAGTTCGCCGACGACATGTACTCCACGCCCGACGGCAGGTCGGTGGTGGTGTCCCGGCCGAGTTTCGCGGACGTCGTCTCCCTGGACCTCGCCACCGGGAAGGTCAACTGGCGTTTCCCGGTGTCCGGTTACCGCGCCGACCACATGGCGGTCTCCCCGGACGGCACCCGGGTCGCGGTCTCCGCCTCGACCGCGAACACCGTGCACGTCCTGGACATCGACACCGGCAAGCAGCTCGGGTCGTTCGCGACCGGTGACAAGCCGCACGAGAACATCTTCACCAAAGACGGCAAGTACATCTGGAACATGTCCATCGGCGACGTCAACACCGACCTGGACAGCCCTGGCTGGGACTGGAGCAAGGGCGACCGGCACATCACCGTCGTGGACGCGACGACGTACAAGCAGGTCAAGGTCATCGACATGCGGCAGCGGCTGGACGCGTTCGGGCTGAAGGACTTCTCCGACGCGGTCCGCCCGGCCGTGTTCTCCGCCGACGAGTCCAAGCTGTACTTCCAGGTGTCGTTCTTCAACGGGTTCCTGGAGTACGACGTCGCCACCGACAAGATCACCCGGATGAAGACGCTGCCGAAGAACCCGGCGACCAGCGAGGACCGCACCACCTGGGTCAACGACTCGCGTCACCACGGCATCTCGATGAACCCCGGGGGCACCAAGCTGTGCGTCGCGGGCACCATGGACGACTACGCGACCGTGGTCGACCGCGCCTCGCTCCAGGAGGGCCCGCTGGTCACGACGTCCAAGCCGTACTGGGCGACGGTCAGCGGGGACGGCAAGGACTGCATCGTCTCCGAGAGCGGCGCCGACCAGGTGACGGCGATCGACTTCGCCACCGGCAGGAAGGTGACGTCGGTGCCGGTCGGCGACCACCCGCAGCGCGTCCGGCTGGGGCACGTCCAGGCCGACTGGACCGGTCCCAGCGGCGGTTGACGCCACACCGAGCCGTGGCCTCCGGGGTGTCCCCACTCACTCCGGAGGCCACACCTCTGCCGTCAGAAGCGCGCCGCCGCCCACGCGGCCAGTTCGGCCTTCGCCGCGCTCAGCAGGTCCGCGGAAGGTGCCGTCGCGCCGTTGGTGACCAGCGCGTAGTGCGGCACACCGGAGTCCGTGTCGGTCAGCAGCAGCCGGCGGCTGCCCGTGCCGCCCGGCTCCGGGGCCACGGCGACCGGGGTGGCGGCGGTGTAGGCGGGCGGGGCGTGCACCGTGCCGAGGTCGGAGACGACCGTGGTGGCGGCGGTCGGGAAGGACGCCGGCAGGTGCAGTTCGGTGGGGGCGGTGCCGCCGCCGGAGCGCCACACGAGCAGCCCGTACTGGCCGGAGCCGACCAGTTTCGCCACGTTCGGCAGGGAGTTCGGCACCGGGTTCCAGGTGAGGGTGGTGGAACCGTCGCGGGAGCGGTCCTCGTAGGTGAAGGCGACAGCGGTGCCGGCCGTGGCGCTCGGGTAGACGCGGTCCAGCAGGCGGGCGTCCTGGCGCAGGGCCGCGTTCCCGGAGTCGTCGAGCCGTACGGCCGAGAGGTCCTCGTCGTTCCAGGCGTCCCCGGAGGTGGACACCTTGTCGGGGTTGCCGTTCATCAGCTCGTGGTGCCTGCCGTTGTAGAGGTCCCACTGCCACTGGGTGCCGGACAGCACCGGGCCGGAGGAGGCCGGAGCGGTCCACCAACTCGCCCCTTTCAGACGTGAGTCCAGGGCCTGGTACATGGCTTTCAGGACGGTCGGCGCCTTGTCGGACACCGTGCCGGACAGGGGGTGGCCGAACTCGCTGACCACGGCCGCGGTGCCGGCGGCCGAGGCGCGGTCGCGGACGGCGGCGAAGTCGGCGGCGTACTGGCCGTCGGCCGCCTTTCCCCACATCAGGATGCCGGAGATGGCCTTCTGGTCGTAGAAGTGGGTGTTGAGGACATAGCCCGGGCCGAGCGTCCCCGCGTCCAGCAGGCCGCCCTCCTGCTTCTGGGTCGCGATGTTGGCGTTCCAGAACAGTTGGGGCTCGACGAAGGCGGGTTTGTCCTGCCAGCCGGCGGCGTCCATACGGGCGCGGAACCTGACGTAGAACGGCCAGAGCAGATCGCGTTCCCAGGCGCGGGAGGTCTGTCCGGAGTCGTAGCTGCCCGCGTACGGCTCGTTGTACGGGTCGAAGCCGGTGATGCCCGCGAACTCCGCGCCGTCCAGGTGCTGTTTCAGGTAGGCCATGGTGGTCTGGGCGGTGGCGAGGAAGGCGTCCTGGAGTCCGTGTGTGTGGTGCCAGAAGTCGTACTGGGCCTTCTGCACGGCCGCGTTCTGGGTGATGTTCTGCCCCCAGAACAGACAGATGCCGCAGGACTCCTTCGGGTAACTCCCGGCGTCCACCGCCCACTTGGGCGCGCCGTCGCCGGTGTACCAGCTGCCCGCGTCGAACAGGTACCGGGAGTACAGGTCTTGGTGGAAGTCGGGGTAGACGCGGATGCCCGCGTCCAGGAACGCGCGCATCTGCTCGGTGACGGCGGCCAGATAGGCGGTGTCCACCTGGCCGCGCGCGGGTTCGGCGTGCGCCCAGGAGAGCAGGAAGCGGACCGCGTTGCCGCCGCCGAGGGCGCGCAGCGCGGTCGCGGACCTGCGGGCGTCGGCGACCGAGGCGAAGGGCAGTCCGCCGTTCTCCTCCAGTTTGGTCTCGCCGGAGACGTTGTAGCCGCGCAGCACGATCTCGCGGCCCTGACCGTCGGTGAACCGGCCGTCCCGCACGGTCAGCGGGGCGCCGTCGAACCAGAGGGAGTCGGAGGGGGTGGCGGCGGTGGCGGGCGGGGCTCCCGCCACCGTCAGGGATCCGCAGAGGACGACGAGGACAGCCAGCAGACGCACCCGGATGTTCGGCATGTCCACCACACTCCGACGCGGTCCGGACAGCGTCAATAGTTTCTGACTGCCAAGTAAGTTGACTGTGGGTCAGTTCGGAGCGCCGGGTCGGCTCACGGGTGCCGCGCCGGCTCACTCCCCGACCCGGCGCGTGACGTTCAGCAGGTACTCCTTCCGGTTCAGCGGATTGTGGTCGGTGCGCGGACGTTCGGGGACCATGCCGCGGGTGACCGGCGCGTAGTGGTCGAAGGCCGTCTCCAGCTCGCCCTCGCCCCGGGTCGGCCCCGGCAGCCGCTGCTCCAGCGCGTGCACCCGGGCGGCCGGCACGGTTCCCTCCAGGACACAGGCGGCCCCGTGCGTGCCGGTGGTCTCGGGTACGGCGCCGAGCCGGGCCAGCACCGGCAGCAGCGCGCCCAGGGTGTCGGCCGGCGCCTCCAGGCGGAAGCGGTGCATCGGCTCGTGCACCAGGGTGCCGGCCCGGCGCAGCGCCTCGGTCAGGACCAGCGGGGTCAGGCCCCGGAAGTCGTAGCCCGTGCTCGACATGCTCTTGTCGAAGCCCTGGTGTGCGTGGCTCTGCCGGGGCGAGTAGCCGCAGTGGGTCATGGTGACCGTGCAGTCGGTGACCTGCCAGCCGTGCAGCCCCTGGCCGAGCGTCTCCCGGACGGTGTCCTCGACCGCCTTGAAGAAGGCGTACGGCATCGAGCCCAGCTCCACCCCCAGCCGGAACGCCACGCCCGATCCGGGCGGGGCGGGGTCGACGCGCAGGCCGACCGTGGCGAGGAAGGGGTTGGCGTCCTTCTTGTTGAACTCGACGGCGTGCCCGGTGCCGGCCGGCCGCTCGATGCACAGGGTCGTCGTCTCGCGGAAGGTGACGTCCAGGCCGTACTCGTCGGCGAGGGTGGCCTGGACGACCTCCTTCTGCACCTCGCCGTAGAGGGACACGGAGGTCTCCCCCCGCTGCTCGTCGTGGCGGACGCCGATGAGTGGGTCCTGTTCGGCCAGCTGGGTGAGCGCGAGGTGCAGGGAGCGCCGGTCCGTGCCGGGGCCGGGGACGACGACCGCCTCCAGGGTGGGCGGCGCGAAGTGGTGCTCGTACGGCCGTCCCGGCGTACCGAGTGCGTCGCCGATCCGGATGCCGCCGAGGCCCCACACCTTGACGATCCGGCCCGCGCCCGCGCTGTCCGCGCGGGTGTCCGTGCCGTGGTCGAAGACGGCGAGGGCGGTGACACGGGCTTCGGTGCCACGGCCTTCGCGGCCCGTGGCGGTGTCCTTCCGGCCGTTCCCGCCGGTGCCCGTGTCCTTTCCGTTCCCGCCGTCGCCGAACGGGATGCGGTCGCGGACGCGCAGGGTGCCGGAGAAGAGGCGGGCGTAGGCCACCTTCTCCCCCGCCGGGCCCCGCTCGACCTTGAAGACGGTGCCGGAGAGGGGGCCGTCCGGGTCGCCGGCGGCGGTGGGCAGCAGGCGCTGGATGCCGTCGATCAGCTCGGGCACGCCGGCGCCGGTGATCGCGGAGCCGAAGTACACCGGGTGGACGGAGGCGCTCCGGGTCTGTGCCGCGAGGACGCGGCGCAACCGGGCCCCGGGGACTGCGCCGTCGAGATAGGCGGCGAGCAGGCCGTCGTCCTGGTCCGCCAGTGCTTCCAGCGCGGCCGGGCCGAGGCCGGGCCGGAAGCGGGCGGCGCGTGTGCCGAGTCCGGCGGCGGTCCCCATGGGGACGAGCGGTACGGCGAGCCGTTGGGCCATCTGGCGGAGCACGGCTGTGTCCCGGGCGCCGCGCCGGTCGATCTTGTTGACGAAGACCAGGGTGGGGAGGCGCAGCCGGCGCAGGGTGCGCATCAGCACGCGGGTCTGCGCCTGGACGCCTTCGACGGCGGAGACGACCAGGACGGCTCCGTCCAGCACGCCGAGCACCCGCTCCACCTCGGCGATGAAGTCCGGGTGACCAGGGGTGTCGATGAGGTTGACGGTGATGCCGTCGAGCGGGAAGGAGACGACGGCGGACTTGATGGTGATGCCGCGCTGCCGCTCCAGCGGGAGGGTGTCGGTGGTGGTGCTGCCGGCGTCGACGCTGCCGATCTCGTCGATCACTCCGGCGGTGTGCAGGAGCCGTTCGGTCAGGCTCGTCTTACCCGCGTCGACGTGGGCGAGGATTCCCAGATTGAGCAATGGCACGAAGCGTCATGTCCTTGAGAGAGCGGGCGATTCCTTCCGGGCCGGACATGAACGGTGCGCGCATGATCGCTCCTGGTTCTCTCGGGAACTCGACCGGTGCAGTGCAGCAGAACGGCCGCCGCGCCGCCAACGGATTAACGTTCAACCAGATGCCGTGCCAGGGCTGAGCCGAGGAGCGGACCATGCGTGAGATTCTCGCCGTGCTGGACCGGTGGTACGCCGCCCGGGTCCCGTTCGGGCTGGCCACGGTCGTCGCGGTCAGCCGCAGCGCGCCGCGCGGGCCCGGTGCCGCGATGGCGGTCGGCCCGGACGGCGAGGTGGTCGGCAGTGTGTCCGGCGGCTGTGTGGAGGGCGCGGTGTTCGAGCTGGCCCAGGAGGCCGTCGAGAGCGGCGCGGCACGGCTGGAGACGTTCGGCTACAGCGACGAGGACGCCTTCGCGGTCGGGCTCACCTGCGGCGGTGAGATCACCGTGCTGGTACGGCCGGTGACTCCGGCCCGCGATCCGGCGTTCGGCGCGGTCGCCGCGTCCGTCGCGGGCGGTGAGCCGGTCACCGTGGCCACCGTGGTCGACGGGCCCGCGCCGCGCGGGGCCACCCTCGCGGTGTGGCCGCGGACGGCCGCCGGCAGCCTGGGAACCCAGGGGCTCGACGCGGCCGTCGCCGCCGACGCGCGCGGCGAACTCGCCCTCGGCATGACCGGCCTGCGGCACTACGGCCCGCACGGAGAGCGCCGCGAGGACACCGTCACGGTGTTCCTGCAGTCCTTCGCGCCCCCGCCGCGCATGCTGGTGTTCGGTGCCATCGACTACGCCGCCGCCGTCGCCCGGATCGGGGACTTCCTCGGCTACCGGGTCACCGTGTGCGACGCCCGGCCGGTGTTCGCCACGCCCCGCCGGTTCCCGGAAGGGGCGGAGGTCGTCGTGGACTGGCCGCACCGGTATCTGCGCGGCACGCACACCGACGAGCGGACGGTGATCTGCGTCCTGACGCACGACCCGAAGTTCGACGTGCCGGTACTGCTGGAGGCGCTGCGGCGTCCGGCGGCGTACATCGGGGCGATGGGCAGCCGGCGCACCCACGACGACCGGCTCCGCCGCCTGATCGAGTCCGGCCTCACCGAACAGGAGCTGTCCCGCCTGCGCTCCCCGCTCGGCCTGGACCTCGGCGCCCGCACCCCGGAGGAGGTGGCGGTGTCGGTGGCAGCGGAGATCGTGGCCCTGAGATGGGGCGGCACCGGGGCACCGCTGAGCGGGACGAGGGGGGCGATCCATCCTCGGGGGGTGGGGTGAGGCTCTGGCGGGGGTGTGCGGCGGGAGGTGCCGACGGGGGTGAGCCCGGGTGTCCGTCGGTGGTCCGGCGGGAAGACCGAGCCGGGGGTGCCCGGCAGGACGGAGACCCTGTGCCGAACACGGCGAGCCCGGCCAGCACGACCCGCTTGTGGCCGTACCGGCCCCCTCCGTGCCGCTCGTCAGCATCACTGGAGTCCGCCGACGTCCGTGCCCAGGCCGGAGCCGATGGTGGACAGGGCGACGTTGACGATCGTGACGTCGAGCAGCACCAGGAAGTACCCGGCGCACATGACGACGAGGACGGTGTGCGGGGAACCGGCGCGCGAGGCGGGACGCACCGCGCACCCGCTGATCGGGGCGTGCTAGTCGGGGTCTGTGGCCACGCGCGCGTGCAGGTGCTGGTCGTGCCAGCCGTCGGCGTGCAGCGGGGCGCTGCGCTGGGTGCCCTCGTAGCTGAATCCGGCCTTCTCCGCGACCCGGCAGGACGCCGGGTTGGCGACGGAGTGGCACAGGATCAGGCGGTGCAGACCGAGGTCGTCCAGGGCCCACCGGCTCAGCCGGCGCGCCGCCTGGACGGCGAGGCCCGTTCCGCGCGCCGGGGGCAGCACCCAGTAGAGGATTTCGGCGGTGCCGGCGGCGAGGTCGACGTCGTTGAGTCCGGCGAGGCCGACGGCCGCGCCGCCGTGGGGGGCGATGGCCCAGATGGCACCGGTCTCGGCCCGCCGCCGCGCGTGTATGCGCTCGATCCGGGCCCTGGCCTCCGCGCGGTCGGCGAGGGAGAAGAGGTTCCACCTGCTGATGTCCGGGTCCTGTCCGGCGGCGAGGAGGGCGTCCGCGTCGGCGTCGGTCAGCTGCCAGGGCCGCAGTTCCAGGCCGCCGTCCAGCGGCAGTACGGGCTGGTCGGACTCGGCTAGGCGGCCCGGGGGTACGACAGCGGGTATGCCGGAGCTGGAGATCATCGACGCATCGTGCCATAGCTGGTGATCACCGACCTACCTGCCACAGCGGGGGACCACGGGCGCATCCGCCGCAGCGGGACCAGCGCCCATCCGCGGCAGCCGGGGCCACGGGCGCATGTGCCACAGCCGGGGCCATGGGCCCACCCACCGCAGCGGAGCCACCCGCGCGCCCGCAGTAGCCGGGACGACCCCGGCGCATCCACACAGCCCGGGACCACCGGCGCACCGGCCGCGCCGGGGACCACCGACGCGCCCGCCGTAACCGGCAACCACCGGCGCATCCGTCACAGCCGGGGACCACCGGCGCACCTGCCGAAGCCGGAGACCCACCGGTAGATCCATCCCCGGCGGCTACCGTCGCGGCAGCCGGTGCAGGGTCACCTCCGTGAGGGCTCCGTCGGCGACCGTCGCCGTGAGGTACGTGCAGTGGGGCTGGCGGCGGCGGTCCGTCGGGGAGCCGGGGTTGAGGAGGCGCAGGCCGCCGGGGGCGGTGGTGTCCCAGGGGATGTGGCTGTGGCCGAAGACCAGGACGTCCAGGTCGGGGAAGCGGGCGGCGCAGCGGGCCTCGCGGCCCTGGGCGGGGCCGGTCTCGTGGACGACCCCGAAGCGCAGCCCGCCCAGTTCGGCGTGGGCCACCTCGGGGAGCCGGGCGCGCAGCTCGGGGCCGTCGTTGTTGCCGTACACGGCGATCAGCCGGCGGCTGCGGCTCTCCAGCAGGTCGAGGGTGGCGGTGTCGACCCAGTCCCCGGCGTGGAACACGACGTCCGCGCGCGGGAGTTCGGCGAGCAGCTGCTCCGGGAGCGCCTTGGCGCGCTTGGGCAGGTGCGTGTCGGACATGAGCAGGAGGCGCACCTCGTCAGCCTATGCGGAGGAGGAGGTCAGGCGGCGGATGCCGCGTACGGTGCCCAGCAGCGCGGCGCCCGCGCCGAGGGCGGTGGCGGCGGGGTGCCGGACCAGGGTCTCCTGCCAGGAGCGGGCGTGGGCGGTGTCGTCGAAGGAGCCGTGGGCGCCCTGGTCGTCGGCGGGCCGGCGGTCCACCGGTTCGAAGAGGTTGTCCAGGCCGGCGGGCGGGATGCGGTCGGTCTGCTGGGAGTCGAAGCCGGTGCGGGCCAGGTAGCGGTCGAGCAGCGCCGGGGCGAGCCGGTTGGCCCAGATGGTGGCGACGGTGGACGCGCCGACGTAGTACTGCTTGCGGCCCGGATGGTCGGCGGCGTACAGCACGCCCCGCGCGGCCACCTCGGGCTGGTAGATCGGCGGGACCGGCATGGGGTGCTTGGCGAGGCGGGAGCGCACCCATTCGAACTGGGGGGTGTTGACGGCGGGCATCTGGGCGACGGTGACGCGGACGTTGCTGCCCCGGTGCAGCAGTTCCGTGCGCAGGGAGGAGGTGAAGCCGTTGATGGCGTGCTTGGCTCCGCAGTACGCCGACTGCAGGGGGATGGACCGTTCCCCGAGCGCGGAGCCGACCTGCACGATCGTGCCCCGGTCGCGGGGGAGCATGCGCTTCAGGGCGGAGCGGGTGCCGTTGACGAAGCCGAGGTAGGTCACCTCGGTGATCCGCCGGTACTCCTCGGGGGTGATCTCCTCGAACGGTGCGAACACGCTGGCGAAGGCGCAGTTGATCCAGATGTCGATGGGGCCGAACTCCTTCTCCGCGGCCTCGGCGACGGCTTCCGTCTGGGCCGGGTCGGCGACGTCGGCGGGCCGCACCAGGGGCCGTCCGCCGAGCGCCGCGACCTCGTCGGCCGCCGCCTCCAGGCCGCCCTCGCCGCGCGCGACCAGGACGACGTCGGCGCCGCGCCGGGCGTACAGGCGGGCGGTGGCGCGGCCGATGCCGGCGCTGGCGCCGGTGATGACGACGGTGGGGGGCATGTTCCTCTCCTCCTGCGTACGCGGTGTCTGTCACTCCACCCGGTAGGGCGCCGCCCGCTCCTGCGCGAGGGTCAGACCGAGGCCGGGTGTCCCGTCGGCACCCGGTGTGACGCTGCCGCCGCCCGGGTCGAGGACGCCGTCGAACAGCAGCCGTTCGATGCGGACGTGGTCGTGGAACCACTCCAGATGGCGCAGGTTGGGCACGGCGGCGGCCACGTGGGCGTGGGCGTGGGGCGCGCAGTGCCCGGAGACGTCGAGGCCGCGCGCGTGGGCGAGCGCGGCGGCGCGCAGCCAGACGGTGATGCCGCCGCACCGGGTGACGTCGGCCTGGAGGCAGTCGACGGCTCCGGCGTCCAGCATGTGCTGGAAGTACGGGAGGGCGTAGCCGTATTCGCCGGCTGTGACGTCGATCGGGATCCGGCCGCGGATGTCGGCGAGGGCGGTGAGGTGGTCGGAGGAGACGGGTTCCTCGAACCAGGTGACGCCGTGGTCGGCGAGCGGGTCCGCGAGGCGTAGGGCCTGGCCGCCGCGGTAGCCGCCGTTGGCGTCGACGTACAGCTCGGCCGTGTCGCCGATGACGGCCCGCGCGCGGGCGACGCGTTCCAGGTCCCGGTCCTCCCGGGCGCCCCATGACTCGCCGATTTTGATCTTGACGCGGGGAATGCCCTGTTCCGCGGTCCAGCCGCGCAGCTGGCGCTCCTGCCGGCCGGTGTCGTAGGTGGTGAAGCCGCCGCTGCCGTACACGGGCACGTCGTCGCGGGCCGCGCCCAGCAGGTGGACGAGGGGCAGGCCGAGCAGGCGTGCCTTGAGGTCCCACAGGGCGATGTCGACGGCGGCGATCGCCTGGGCGGCGACGCCGGGCAGTCCGGCGTTGCGTACGGCCCGGCACATGCGCTCGTTGGCGCGCGGTACGTCGTACGCGGACAGGCCGGTGACGGTGCCGGCGAGCAGTTCGCGGACGATGTGGGCGGTGGCGGCGGGCGCGTAGGTGTAGCCGAGCCCGGTGGTGGCGCCGGCGCGGGCGGTGACCAGCACGAGGGTGGTCTTGTCCCAGGCGAGGGTGCCGTCGGCCTCGGGTGTGTCGGTGGGCACGGTGTAGACGGCGGTGTCCACGGCCTCGACGGCCGGCTGGTCGCTCATGGTCACCTCCTGAGCTGCCGCAGTCCGGCCGCGGCGCCCAGGGCGAGGGCGGCCACGGTGGCGGTCGTCGCCCAGCGGGCCGTGCGGGACGGTCCGGCGGGGCGGTCGGCCAGCCGCTCGGGGTGGTCGCTGGGCAGGTTGCCGTCGAGGGCGAGCGCGAGGACCTCGGCGAGGTGCAGGGCGCGGCGGCCGGTGTGACCCTGCTCGATCTGGGTGCGGCAGCTGAAGCCGTCGGCGAGGACGAGGCTGTCCGGGGCGGCCCCGCGCACGGCGGGCAGGACGCCCTGTTCCGCGACGGCCATGGACACCTCGTGGTGGCCGCGTTCGAAGCCGAAGTTGCCGGCCAGGCCGCAGCAGCCCTCGTCGAGCACGTCGGCGTCGAGGTGGGCGCGGCGCATCAGTTCGCGGTCGGCGTCGAACTTCATGATGGCGTGCTGGTGGCAGTGGGTCTGCACGGTCGCCTGCCGGGCGAGCCGCGGGGGCCGCCAGCCGTCGGGGGCGTGGTGGACGAGCTGTTCGGCGAAGGTGCGGGTCTGGGCGGCGAGCCGTTCCACGTCCTGGTCGCCGGGCATCAGTTCGGGGGCGTCGGAGCGGAAGACGGCCGTACAGGAGGGCTCCAGGCCGATGACCGGGGTGCCGGCCTCCAGATAGGGGCGCAGCACGTCGAGGGTGCGGCGCAGCACCCGCTTCGCGGTGGGCAGCTGGCCGGTGGAGATCCAGGTGAGGCCGCAGCACACCGGCCGGGTGGGGACCGCGACCCGGAAGCCGGCGTCCTCCAGGACCCGTACGGCCGAGATCGCGATCGAGGGGTGGAAGTAGGTGCTGAAGGTGTCGGGCCACAGCACGACGGTGCGCGGGTCGGCCGGGTCGGGCTCCTCCCCGTCGCGGGCCCGCCACCACTGGAGGAAGGACTGCCCGGCGAACACCGGTGCCGGGCGGGCCTCGTCGATCCCGGCGAGCCGTTTGCCCAGGGACGCGAGGCCGGGCGCGTGCAGCGCGGAGTTGACCAGGGACGGAGCGGTGCGGGACAGCCTGGCCCAGAGCGGCAGCCAGCCCATGGAGTAGTGGGCCATGGGACGCGGTCGTCCCTCGTAGTGGTGGGACATGAACTCGGCCTTGAGGGTGGCCATGTCGACGCCGGTGGGGCAGTCGGACTTGCAGCCCTTGCAGGCCAGGCAGAGGTCGAGGGCGTCGCGTACGGCGGTGGAGCGCCAGCCGTCCTTGACGGCGGAGTCGGCGTGCCCGTTCAGCATCTCGAAGAGCAGCCGGGCCCGGCCGCGGGTGGAGTGTTCTTCCTCCATCGTGGCCCGGTAGGAGGGGCACATGACGCCGCCAAAGTGGCCGCGGCAGTTGCCGATGCCGACGCAGCGCATCACCGCGCGGTTGAAGGAGTGGTCGTCCTCGGGATAGCCGAAGTGGGTCGCCGGGGTGGCGGGCCGCCAGGTGGGGCCGAGCCGCAGCTGTCCGTCGACGGGGTTGGGATGGACGACCTTGCCGGGGTTCATCCGGTTGCCGGGGTCGAAGAGGGCCTTCAGTTCGCCGAACGCGGTGACGAGCCGTGCCCCGAACATGCGGGTGAGCAGTTCGCCCCGGGACTGGCCGTCCCCGTGCTCGCCGGAGAGGGAGCCGCCGTAGGAGGCGACGAGGTCGGCGGCCCGCTCCACGAACCGGCGGAAGCCGGCCACTCCCTGGGCGTTCCGCAGCCCGAAGGGGATGCGGGTGTGCACGCAGCCCTGGCCGAAGTGCCCGTACAGGGACGGGTGGTCGTAGTCGAACTCGGCGAACAGGTCCTTCAGGTCGCGCAGGTAGTCGCCGAGCCGCTCGGGCGGTACGGCGGAGTCCTCCCAGCCCTCCCAGGTCTCCCGGTCGTCCGGCGGGCGGGCGGTCACGCCGAGTCCGGCCTCGCGGGCCTTGAGCATCTTCTGCTCGCGTTCGGGGTCGTCGGAGAAGGCGACGTTCGCCTCCTTCTCGCCACGGCCGATGGCCCGCAGCAGCGCGTGTGCCTGTTCGTCGACGTCCTCCTGGCTGTCGCCGCTGTACTGCACCATCAGCCAGCTGTCGCCCTCGGGCAGGATGTTGAGGGAGTCGAGGTAGGCGCCTTCCTCGCGCATCAGCTGGGCCATGCGCCCGTCCAGGGCCTCCAGCTGGCTGGGCGAGCAGTGCTCCAGCAGACGGGGGACGTCGTCGGCGGCGGCGCAGATGTCCTCGTAGCCGAGGACGAGCAGCGACTGGTACGGCGGCACGGGCACGAGGTCGAGTTCGGCGCGCAGGACGGTCACCAGGGTGCCCTCGCTGCCGACGAGCGCCTTGGCGACGTCGAAGCCGTTCTCGGGCAGCAGGGAGTCCAGGTTGTAGCCGGAGACGCGGCGGGGGATCTGGGGGAAGCCGCGGCGGATGTCGGCCAGGTACTCGGTGGCGATGCGGTCGAGGCCGGCGTAGATCTCCGCGAGCCGGCCGCCGCCGGCGATGATCCGGGCGCGCTCGTCGGGCGGGGTGGGGCCGACCCAGGCGCGCTGTCCGTCGTAGGTGAGGATCTCCAGGCGCCGGACGTTGTCGACCGTCTTGCCGTAGGCCTGGGCGGAGGAGCCGCAGGAGTTGTTGCCGATCATGCCGCCGAGCGCGCAGTGGCTGTGGGTGGACGGCTTGGGGCCGAACTGGAGCTTGTGGCGGGCGAGGTGGCGGTTGAGTTCGTCCAGGACGATGCCGGGCTCCACCACACAGGTGCGCCGTTCCGGGTCGACGGACAGCACACCGGTGCAGTACTTGCTCCAGTCGATCACCACGGCGGTGTTGGTGGACTGTCCGGCCAGGCTGGTGCCGCCGCCCCGGGAGAGGACGGGGGCGTCGAAGCGTGCGCACACCGAGACCGCCCGGGCGCCCGCCTCGACGGTACGGGGGACGACGACGCCCAGCGGGACCTGCCGGTAGTTCGAACCGTCCGTGGCGTAGGCGCCACGGCTGCCCGCGTCGAAGCGGACTTCGCCGTCCACCTCGGCGCTCAGGGCCGCCTCCAGGCCGGACCTGTCCGGAGGGGTCATCTGCGCTCCTCGATTCGCTCCGTGGGTGCACCGACGTCTGCGCGTGCCGCGCCGTCCGAGGCCCGGCGAGTACCCCGGCAAATAGACAGGCAAAACTGAACAGTTCCAACTGGACAGTCTGTGCTGTCGGTCCTAGTCTGGCGGCATGGCTGACATCTCCGACTCCGCCGCCCGCGCCGCGCGCGATCTGCGCGTGGTGTTCAGCAGGCTGCGGCGCCGCATCCGCGAGGTGGCGCAGGACGCCGACCTCAGCCCCTCGCAGGAGTCGGCACTCACCCTGGTCGGCAAGCACGGCGCGGCCACGGCCAGCGCGCTCGCCGCCGCGGAGGGGGTGCGCCCGCAGTCCATGGCCACCACGCTGGCCGCCCTGGAGCAGCACGGGCTGATCCGCCGCGCCCCCGACCCCGACGACGGCCGCCGCCAGCTGGTCACGCTCACCGACGGCGGCCGGGCCCGTATCGAGGGGAACAGGCAGGTGCGCGAGGAGTGGCTGGCCCGCGCCTTCCAGGACCGCTACACCGAGGAGGAGCGGCAGACCGTCCTCGCGGCGCTGGAGCTGATGGAACGACTGTCCCGGCCGTGACACCGAGGCTCACCGAGCACGCCCGGACCGCCCTCCCCCGCCGGATTCGGCCGCCGGCTCATCCCGCCGATGGTCCTGACCGGCGACCGCAGCCCGGTCTGGCTGCTGCCCGGGGTCGGTGTGCTGCTCGGCGTCCCGCAGGGGCTGACCGGCCTCGCCACCCGGAACGCGCTGTCCCGGCAGGCCGAGCCGGAGCGGATCGCCTCCGCGGCCGGACTGCCGCGGACCTTCACCTACCTCGGCGCGCCGGGCGCCTCCGCCGCCACCGCGGCGTTGCACCCGCACCGCGCCGACACGGCCGGGCCGCACAGCCTGGCCCTGTTCACGGTCGCCTGCTCCGCACTGCTGCCGGCGACGACCCTGCCCGGCCGGTCCCTCGGCCGGCTGACCCCACGAGACACCCGAAAGGCCAGACCGACCCCATGTCGCTCACCACGCTCGACCCCCGTACCGCCCTCGTCGCGATCGACCTCCAGAACGGCATCGTGGCCATGCCCACCCAGCCGTACCCGGGCGCCGAGGTCGTCTCCCGCACGGCCGCGCTCGCCGACGCGTTCCGCTCCCACGGGCTGCCCGTGGTCCTGGTCCGGGTCTCCTTCGCGCCGGACGGGGCGGACGCCGTCCCCGGCCGCACCGAGCGCCAGCCGCGCGGGCTCTCCTTCCCGGAAGGCTGGGACGTCGTCGTCGACGACCTGTCCGGACACCCCGGCGACATCCGTGTCACCAAGCACAACTGGAGCGCCTTCCACGGCACCGGCCTGGACGTCCAGCTGCGCCGCCGCGGCATCACGCAGATCGTGCTGACCGGCATCGCCACCAGCATCGGCGTCGAATCCACCGCCCGCGACGCCTACGCGCACGGCTACCACGTCACCCTCGCCACCGACGCCATGGCCGACGCCGACGGAGAGGCGCACGCGAACAGCGTCGAACGCGTCTTCCCGCGGCTCGGTGAGACCGGCACGGCGGCCGAGATCCTGGAACTGCTCACCAGGACCCACGCCTGACCGCCGGCCGGACGCCGAGGCGGGACCGCGGGTGAGGGCCGCGACGGGCTGCCGGGTCAGCGGGCGGTGTGCCGTTCGAGCGGCTCCCACCAGGACCGGTGGGCGCGGTACAGGCGACCGTCTCGGCGAGGCCGGTGGTGAAGTCGCGGCGCGGCCGGTAGCCGAGTTGGTCGCGGGCCTTGCTCCAGTCGAGCGAGTAGCGCAGGTCGTGGCCCTTGCGGTCGGGGACGTGGACCACGTGCTCCCAGCCCGGGCCGCACGCCTCCAGCAGCAGGCCGGTCAGCTCCTCGTTGGTGCGCGACCTGGTCGGCGTCCGCCGTCAGTTTGCCGACCAGCCCGACGTCGCAGATGTCCCCGTGCACGAAGTCCAGCCTGGGGTGGCCGAGGGGGAGGTCGGTGAGCGTGCCGGCGTAGGTGAGCCTGTCCAGCACGGTGACGTGGGGTGCGTCCGGCGCGTCGTCGGCCAGGAGCCCGCGGACGTAGGGGGAGCCGATGAAGCCGGCGGCGGCGGGTGCGAGCAGGTTCATGACCGGGAGTATGACCGCGCGGCGTGACGGCGTCCGGCCGCGCCCGGGCGTTCAGTCCTCGCCGCGCACGATGTTGTCCTCAAGGTCCGGGCCCTGCCGCTGCACGGAGGTGCGGTCCAGGACGGCGGGTACGCAGGTGCGTACTCCCCGGTTCCGCCGACGGTGGGCCTGCGCCCAGCCCGTCTCCGCGTGGGGTATGGCCGGTTTCTCGCTGGCATGCGCGGTCACGTCGTTCATCTTCCTTCTGTGTCCCGCTCGCCGCGGGCGCCGTTCGCCGGGCCCGCCCGGGCCCGGGGTGTGATGTGTGCCTGACCGGGTCCCCGGGCCGGGCGGCCCGCAAACGCGGCCGTGCCCCGCACCGGGTCAGGTACGACCGCCGCCGCCACCGCCGAAGGACCCGCTGGACCCCGGCGACCAGCGGGGGCGGCGCTGGTCGTCGGCGCGCTTGGTGCCGGCGTTGCCGAGCTCGTGGGGGGTCAGGCGCTCGCTCTCGTCGGTCGCCCTGGGCACCTCGTCGGGCTCGCGGACCTCATGGGTCTCGTGGACCGGCCCCGACGGCGGCATCTTCGGCTGTTCGTCGGGCCGCGGCGGCGCCGGTTCCCGCTCGCGCACCTTGAAGCCCAGCCGGAAGGCCCAGATCAGACCCGCGACGCAGGCCACTCCGGCGATCAGGATCAGGGCGTAGCCGAAGACCTGGGCGCCCGTGGCCGCTTCGTACATGGCAGTGTTCATGACCGCCGGGTACCCGGCGCGGCGCCACGGATGCGCGGCCCCCTACAAACCGGCAGGCCGGCGGCCCGGCGGCTCTGTCCGGCCGAGCCGGGCCCGGCCGTGGGTCATGGCCGGGCCCGGCCGTGGGTCAGTCCGCCTCCTGCGCCGCCGCGCGTTCCACCTCCGCCTCGACCTCGGCCCGTGGCCGGCCGGTCTGCCGGGCGTACTCGCTCACCGCCGTCTGCACATCGCGGGCGAGGTCCCGCCAGGCGCGCAGGGCGGTCTCGTAGGTGCCCGACTGGGCGCCGGTCATCCGCCGCTCGGCCGGCGGGCCGTAGGCGTCCCGCAGTTCCTGCACCTGGGCGTGGGCGGCGGCGGCCGCGCGCTGCTTCGCGACCAGTTCTTCGAAGGTGTGCGACACGCCAACCGACCCTAGGCAGGTCAGGGGCGCGGGCCCGCGACGACCTGCCGGGGGCGCCGCCACCCGTACCCGAGTGGCGGGTCAGCGGTCGGGTACGAGGTCCGCCCAGACCTGTTTGCCGCCGCTGACCGGGACCGTGCCCCAGGCCGCCGACACCGCCTCCACCAGCAGGATGCCCCGGCCGCCGGTGGCCTCCCAGCCGATGCTGGTGGGCTTGACGGGGCTGCGCGGGGAGGAGTCGGCGACGGCGAGCCGCAGCCGGTGGTTGATCAGGCTGAGGTCGAGCCGGACCTGGCCGCCGGTGTGCACCAGCGCGTTGGTGACGAGTTCGGAGACGACCAGCAGAGCCACGTCGATCGTGTCCCGTGACAGGCCCCAGGCGCGCAGGGTGCGCCGGGTGAAGCGGCGGGCGTGCCGGGCCGCCTCCGGCACCCGCCACACCGTCCAGCTCTCCCGCAGCGGCTTCACGGCCAGGCCGTCGTAGCGCATCAGCAGCAGCGCCACGTCGTCGCCGCGGTGGGCTCCGGTGAGCAGGGCGTCGGCGACCAGGCCGAGGTGGGCGGGGTCGGCGGCGGCCAGTTCGCGGGCCAGGCGGTCCATGCCGTCGTCGAGGTCGGTCTCCGGGGACTCCACGAGACCGTCGGTGGTCAGCGCGATCACGGTACCGGGCTGGAGCCGGAGCGGGGTCATCGGGAACTCGGCCTGGGCGAGGACGCCGAGCGGTGGGCCTCCCTCCGCCCGCACGATCTCGGCGGTGCCGTCCGGGTGACGCAGCACCGGTTGCACATGCCCGGCGCGTACGCACCAGGCGGTGCCCTGCTCCACGTCGACGTCGACGTAGGCGCAGGTGGCGAAGAGGTCGGTCTCCATGTCCAGCAGCAGCCGGTTCGCGTGCGCGACGACCACGTCCGGGGTGTGGCCCTCGGCGGCGTAGGCGCGCAGCGCCGTGCGCATCTGGCCCATCAGGGTGGCGGCGCCCGCGTTGTGGCCCTGGACGTCGCCGATGACCAGGGCGACGTGGTTGTCGGCCAGCGGGATCACGTCGTACCAGTCGCCGCCGACCTCCAGACCGGCCGTGGTGGGCAGGTACCGGGCGACGGCGACCGCGCCGGGCAGCCTGGGCAGCCGGCGGGGCAGCAGGGTGCGCTGGAGCATGCCGACGAGTTCGTGCTCGGCGTCGAAGGCGTGGGCGCGCAGCAGGGCCTGGCCGGTCAGGCCCGCGCAGGCGGTCAGCAGGGCGCGTTCGTCGGGGGCGAAGTCGTGCGGGCGGTCCCAGCCGACCAGGCAGGCCCCGGCCATACGGCTGCCTGCGGGCAGCGGCAGCACGGCGAGGCCGCCCGGGCCGACCTCGGCGAGAGCGGGCTCCAGCGCCGAGCCGGCGGGCCAGATCCTGGCGCGGCCCTGGCGCAGCGCCGCGGCCAGGGTGGGCATGGCGCGCACCGGCGCGTCGGGCCATTCGGTGCGCCACTCGCTGCGCCACACCTCGGGCCAGGCCTCGGGCTCGGGCGGGTCGAGGACGGTGACGACCAGCCGGTCGTTCTCCAGTTCGGCCAGGGCGATCCGGTCCGCCCGCAGCGGCTTGCGCAGGGCGGCCACGACGGCCTGGCCGACGTCCTTGACCGTGCCGGCGGTGGCGAGGGCGGCGGCCAGGCGCTGCACACGGGCGACGTCGGTCACGTCGGAACGCAGGGTGGAGGCATCGGCGACGGTGCCGACGAGCCGGGCGGAGCGGCCCTTGCCGCCGGGCAGCAGCCGGCCGCGCAGCCGCAGCCACTTGGGCGGGCCGGCGGGCTGCAGGATGCGGAACTCCAGCTCGCGGTCGCCGATGGACATGTGGTCGGCCTCGACCACCGACATCAGCGCGGGCAGATCCTCGGGCACCGCGCGGCCGAGCAGGGTCTCCACCCGGCCGTCGAAGCTCTCCCGGTCGATCCCGAACAGCCGCAGGGTCGCCTCGCCGACCTCGATCCGGCCGGTGTCCATGGCCAGGCTGAAGGCGTCCTCGAGCAGCTCGCCGGTGTCACCCGTACCGGCCGGGGCCGGTACGGCGACGGCGCGGGCGATCAGCTCCAGGCTGGTCCGGTCGTCGGTGCCGAAGCCGCCCGGGTGCTCGCCCACGGCCAGCAGACAGCCGCCGCCCGCCGGGCCGAGCGGCAGGACACCCACGGAGAAGTCCGGGGACGGGGTACGGCGGGAGTCCGGGCCCGCGGCCAGTTCTGCCGGGCCGAGCCAGCGCGGGCGCCCGGTGCGGTGCGCCTCGGCGACCGGGGAGGCGCCGGCGGCCGGGTAGCAGTCCCGGAGGCCGTACAGCGTGCGGGGCAGACCGGCCGACTCGGCGAGACAGAGCTGCGTGGCATCGGCGCCGGGCGTGTACACCCCGGCGAAGGACGCACCGGCGAACACGAGCGCCTGTTCGAGGACCCGGCGGAGCCGGTCGGGGGTGGCCGGTGACGCCATCAGCGACGCGAGGGCGGCTTCGGCACGCTCCGGCGCCGTTCTCGTCCCGCTGATCGCAGCGCCCTCACTCACCACGTCGCCATTACAGCGCGTATGAGCCGCCTGCGCAGCCCCTGTGAAGCGCCCTGAACGGACGCGGCCCGTATGCCCTGGCCGAGGGTGGCCGTCGACGGGGGTCGGCGGTGAGCGGGAACGCGGGCGCGACGGACGCCGCGACGCGCGGGCCGGCCTGCCGTCGGCCCTGAGGGAGGCGGCGCCGGCTGCGGCGGACGGCCGGTGCGCGCTGCCGCCGAGGCGTTCGGTCCCGGGTGAACCGCACGCGCAGCGCGTCGTGGTGCTCCAGCAGCGCGTCCAGGGCGCAGCCCAGCGCCCCGCGTCCGCCGTGGGCCGGTGCGCCGCCCCGTTGTGCGATCCGATGGCCGGACCACCCCTGATCAGGGGCGATGATCCGGCTGGCACGCCCCTGATCAGGGGCGATGATCCGGCCGGCACAGACTCCGGACGCGCCGCCGGGGAGGGCGACGACACGCGCGGCGCGCCGCACCGGCCCACCGCCGACACGCCCCGCGGTCACGCGTGCGCCCGCCCCGCACGCGACCGCTTCAGCGCCGCGCAGGGCCGGGCCGGTGCGCGCGGATCCGGCCGGCCCTGCGCGGCGGGTGCGCACACGAGAAGTCCGTGCACCACCTGTGCTTCTCCCCCACCGCCGGGCGCCGCCCGCCCGCCCCTTCTCCGTCGGCGCATGGAGACGGCCGGGCGGGGTATTCGGAGCCATCCGGCACACGCGGGCGCGAAAGGAGCCTCGCGAGCGTTCGCCGTGCGCGGGGCGCCGCCGCGAGGGAGTCTTGTGGCCGGGATGCGACGCGCGGCCGTACGAGGAGGTGGTCGGCGTGTCCGACGGGCCGGAGCCGGGACGGGCACGTCCGGGCGGCGCGGCGCCGGCCGGACAGCCGGTGCTGTCGCTCGCGCTGGCCTCCCTGCTGGAGGAGGTGCAGGCGCACTCCGGCGCGGTCTATCTGCTCAGGCCCGACGAGCCGGTCCTGGAGATGGTGGTGATGGCGGGCATGCCCCGGGCCTTCGCGGCGCCGTGGGAGCGGGTCGGGCTGAGCGCGCCCATCCCGGTCGCGGACGCGGCGCGGGACGGACGGCTCGTGTGGGTGGGCGGCGAGGCGGAGATGGCCCGCCGCTATCCCAGGATCTCCGTGGTGCTGCCGTACCCGTTCGCGCTGGCCGCCGCGCCCGTGGCGACGGAGCACACGGTGTACGGCGCGGTGTTCGTGACCTGGCCGGCCACGCATCCGCCGGAGCTGTCGGACCGGGAGCGGGAGCATCTGACGGCGGCCTGCGCACGGCTGGCGCTGCGGCTGGAGCGGGCCGCGCGGGAGGACCGCCCGCTCGGACACGAGCCGGACGTGCTTGCCGCGCCGATGTCGTTCGTGGCGGAGACGCTGGGCTCGGTCGAGGCGGCGCGGATGGTGTCCCGGCTGCCGTACGGGCTGATGTCTCTGGATCTGTACGGCCGGATCGGCTTCGTGAACGCGGCCGCCGCCGAGCTGCTCGGCCGGCCCGCAGGGGAGTTGCTGGGCACGGTGCCCTGGGTGTCGGTGCCCTGGCTGAACGACCCGATGTACGAGGACCGTTACCGGGCGGCGCTGATGAGCCAGCAGGTGACGTCGTTCGTGGCGCTGCGCCCGCCGGGCGAGTGGCTGTCGTTCCGGATGTATCCGAGCACGACCGGGCTGAGCGTGCGCGTCACCCGGGCCAGGGCGGTGGCGGAGATGGCGGGCGGGACGCCGCAGGCGGGTCCGGGTCCGTCCCGGCTCGTGACGATCTCCCAGCTGCTGAGCCTGGCGGGGGCCCTGACCGAGGCGGTCGGGGTGCGGGACGTGGTGCAGCTGGTGTGGCACGAGGTGGTGCCGGCCGTCGGCAGCCAGGCGCTGGCGCTGCTGCGGGCGCAGGGCGGGCGGCTGCACGTGCTGGGGCACCGGGGCTATCCGGACCCGCTCATCGTGGAGCGGTTCAACGGGCTGCCGCTGTCCGAGCGGACCCCGGGCACGCACGTCCTGAACAGCGGGGTGCCCGCCTTCTTCGACTCCCGGGAGCAGCTGGAGCGGCTGTATCCGAGCCGGCACCGCGCCCCGGACGGCTTCGCGGCCTGGGCGTACCTGCCGCTGATCGCGTCCGGGCGGCCGGTCGGCACCTGTGTACTGGCCTACCTGGAGCCGCACGTCTTCCCCGCCGACGAGCGGGCGGTGCTGACCTCGCTCGGCGGGCTGATCGCGCAGGCCCTGGAGCGGGCCCTGCTCTACGACGCCAAGCACCGTCTCGCGCACGGCCTGCAACAGGCGCTGCTGCCGCACTCGTTGACGCCCCCGCCCGGCATCGAGGCGGCGGCCCGCTATCTGCCCGCCACCCAGGGCATGGAGATCGGCGGCGACTTCTACGACCTGGTGCCGACCCGGCCGCTGGCGGCGGCGGTGATCGGGGACGTCCAGGGGCACAACGTCACCGCGGCCGGCCTGATGGGTCAGATCCGCACCGGGGTCCGCGCGTACACCACGGTGGGGCAGGCGCCGCACGAGGTGATGAGCAGTACCAACCGGCTGCTGATCGACCTCGGTGCCGAACTGTTCGCCAGTTGTCTGTATCTGCGGCTGGATCCGGCGCGCGGGCGGGCCGTCATGGCCCGGGCGGGTCATCCGCCGCCGCTGCTGCGCCGGCCGGACGGGCGGGTGCGGGTGCTGGACCTGGCCGGAGGCCCGCTCCTGGGGATCGATGCCTCGGCCAGGTATCCGACGACCGAGGTGTCCCTGACCCCCGGCTCGGTGCTCGTCCTGTACACCGACGGCCTGGTGGAGTCCCCGGGCATCGACATCGAGGACGCGCTGGTCGACCTCGGCGGGCTGCTCGCGGAGGTCGGCGACCAGCCGCTGGAGAGCCTGGCGGACGAGGTGGTCCGGCACAGTGCGGGAGCCCGGGGACGCGTGGACGACGTGGCGGTGCTCCTGCTGCGGGCGTGCGACGCCTGATGGGCGTGCGGCGGGTCCGGCCCTCCCGCCGGAGGGCCGGACCACTCCCCGCCGGCCGGAACCGAGGGGGAGCCCTGTGGGGAGTGCCGGCCGGCTCAGTGCCCGCCGGTCCCGGTCAGTGGGAGCCGGTGAGGGACGACGACCCGTCGCCCGCCGCGCCGGAGCCGGACGGATCGGCGCTGCCCCCGATCTGGTCACCGCCGGCACCGGCCTGGTCACCCGCACCGGCCTGATCGCCCGCACCCGCCTGGTCACCGGCACCGGCCTGGTCACCAGCACCCGCCTCGTCACCGGCACCGGCCTGATCTCCCGCACCCGCCTGATCGCCCGCGCCCGCCTCGTCACCGGCACCGGCCTCGTCACCGGCACCCGCACCGGCCTGGTCGCCCGCGCCGTTGCCACCGCCGCCGCCGAGCGTCGCGCCCGTGGCCTGGAGGGCGGTGGTGACCGGCTGGAAGAAGGTCTCGCCGCCGCTGGTGCAGTCGCCGCTGCCGCCGGAGGTGAGGCCGAGGGCGCTGCCGTCCTGGGTGAACAGGGAGCCGCCGCTGTCGCCCGGTTCGGCGCAGACGTTGGTCTGGATGAGGCCGGTGACGGTGTCGACGCCGTTCGGGTCGGTCTCACTCTGGAAGTTGACGGTGGCGTCGAGGCCGGTGACCTGGCCGTCGTGCAGTCCGGTGGTGGAGCCCATCCGGAACACGGTCTCGCCGACGGTGGCCTCGGCGGCCTGGTTGATCTGGACGGTCTGGCCGTTGCCGGCGTTGACCTCACTGGGCGCCTGGGTGTTCGGGTCGTTGTACTTGACGAGGGAGAAGTCGCCCTCGCCGGGGAAGGTGGCCTGGTCGACGGTGGCGATGGGCTGGCCGGTCTCGGAGTCGGACCACTCCTTGGCGGCGACCCCGCAGTGACCGGCCGTCAGGAAGGCGGGGCTGCCGTCGGAGGCGGTGACGTTGAAGCCGAGGGAGCAGCGGACGCTGCCGCCCTGCACCTGGGAGAAGATGGCGTCGCCGCCGGAGACGAAGGTCTTGAAGGTGCCGGAGGACTTCTTCAGGGTCGCCGTGCCGGACCCGAGACTACGCACGGTCGACTGCAGTCTGTTCCAGTTGGCGCCGGTCACGGTGGAGTCGGCGGTGACCAGGACCTTGTTGGTGCGCGGGTCGACGGCCCAGGAGGTGCCGGGGATGGTCGCCCTGGCCTTCAGCGTCTGTGCGGCGGCCTTGAGTTCGGCGGTGCTGTTGTCGACCTGGCGGACCACCGCGCCGGCCTTCTTCGCCTGCACGATGACGTTGTTGTCGCCGCTGACCACGTTGACGACCAGCTGCTGCTTGCCGCTGTCGTAGTAGGACCCGGCGAAGGCGTCGCCGAGGATCTTCTGGAGCCGGCCGGCGAGGTCCGAGGCGTCCGTGGCCTTCAGGGTCTTCACGTCCGCCGTGCCGCCCGCGGTCGTGTCGCCCTGGTCCTGGGAGGCGTTGGCGTTGGGCAGCAGGAGGGCCGCCGCCCCGAGCGCCGCGACACCGCCCACCGCTATCGCGGCCTTGCGCTTGGGCATTCGCTTGTGACTCAAACTTCTCGACCTCCACGGGGTCTGCCGCTCACGGGCAGTGCGTATCGGGTTCGTACCGGGGCGCCTGGATGGCCGTACGTACGCACCGGCCGCGCGGTGTGTTCAATTCCGGTTGCGCACGGCGGTAGCGGCGCGGGGAATCGGCCATGCTCCGCGTGTCGCGGCGGGCGGCCGGGAACAATCCCCCATATGACGATGACCACCGCCGAAGCCGACAAGATCCTCTCCGCCAGCTTCGCCCCCTGGGTGCTCGACCTGGGCTTGACCGTCGAAGCGGTGGGCGAGGACCGGGCCGTGCTGCGTCTGCCCTGGTCCGACCGGCTGGCCCGGGAGGGCGGCGGGCTGTCGGGGCAGGCGCTGATGGCGGCGGCCGACACGGCGGTGGTGATCGCGGTCTCGGCCGCCCGGGGCGGGTTCGTGCCGATGACGACGGTGCAGCAGTCGACCTCGTTCCAGCGGGCGGTGGCCGGCGCGGATGTCCTGATCGAAGCGGTGCTCACGAAGCTGGGCCGCCGGATGGCGTTCGCGGACGTCACGTTGAGCGACGCCGCCTCGGGTGCGCTCGCGGCCCGGGCGAGCACGGTCTACGCGATTCTCGACTGACGGAAGGCCGGCTGACGGAATGTCGGCTGACGCGATGTCGGCTGACGGAATGTCGGCTGGGGCGATTCCGTACGGACACGATCAGCGATCAGTCGGTGACGCTCAGCCGTGAACACGAAGCGGAATCCCCCCTTCAGGGAATCTGCACATCGAATACCCAGGCACGTCACGGCCGCCCGGAGATCTGCACATCCGCGCGCCCCCCGACACGTCTTTGGCGAGGAGTGCCGGATTCGCGATCCCAGGGGCAAGGCACCCGGCGCGACGATGCCGCGCGGCGTGTGAAGGAGTCGCCGACATGCCGTGCGCAGACCTGCACGGTTGACCCCCTTCGCACGCCAAGTGCCCAGGTGAGGGCCCTGGTTGATTGGAAGCGCGCCCCGCGTGCGTGCTTTGATCCATCGCACCGCGGGGTCCGGCGGGCCTCCGGAGACGGGTGCCCGGCGCCCGCGGCTGCGGCCGTCCGTCTGTCCCCAGAGGGGGCCGCTCCCCCCTTGTGAAATATCCATATGAAGGGAAGTTCCACCATGAACTCCACCCCCCAGGTTGAGACCGTCGAGATCTCGGACGCCGAGCTGGACAACGTCTCCGGTGGTCTGTCCTCGAACACCCTCAACAGCACCCTGGGCACCGTGAACGCGGTTGCCCCGGGCGTGACCGGCCTGGTCAACACCGTCGTCGGCACCGTCGAGGGCGTCTCCGGCCTGCACACCGCCCCGATCAACGGCCTGGTCGCCGGTCTCTGATCGCACCTCGGTGTGACCGACGTCCCGGAGCCGTCCCTAGGCTCCGGGACTCATCGGTGCCCTGAAACACCCGTGTCTCTCCCCCAGGTGAGGGAAGTTCCGTGCAGTTCCGCCAACAGGCCCTCGCCAAGCTCCAGTCACCGGAGGAGCTGGACCTCCCGGTGCGTCTCGCGCGCCCGCAGGGCTGGCTCGCGCTCGGCGTCACCGTCGTCGTCATGGCCGCCGCCTCCGTCTGGGCGGTAACCGGCTCGGTCGCCTCCACGGTGAGCGCGCCCGCCATCCTCACCCACGGGCAGGGCAGTTATCTGCTGCAGAGCCCGGTGGCCGGACAGGTGACGGCCGTCCTCGCCCGGCAGGGCGACCGGCTGCCCGCGAACGCGCCCGTGGTCAAGGTCCGTACCGACGAGGGTGAAACCGTGGTCCGGACGGTGGCCGCCGGACGCGTCACCACGCTCGCCGCCACCATCGGCCAGATCGTCCGGACCGGCACCGACGTCGCCGCGGTCGAGAAGGTCGCCCACGCCTCCGACCCGCTGTACGCGACCGTGTACGTGCCGGCCGAGAACGCCGCCGCCATCCCGGCGCACGCCTCGGTCGACCTGACCGTGTCCTCCGTACCCACGCAGCGGTACGGCGTGCTGCGCGGCGAGGTGAAGTCGGTGGACCGTACCGCGCAGTCCGCCCAGTCCATCTCCGCGTTCCTCGGCGACAGCCAGCTCGGCGAGCAGTTCACCCGCAAGGGCCGCCCGGTGGCCGTCCTGGTGGAACTCGCCACGTCCTCGTCGACCAAGAGCGGTTACCGCTGGTCCACCACCGACGGACCGCCGTTCCGGCTCGACTCCATGACGCTCGCCACCGGCTCCGTCCGGCTCGCCGACCAGCATCCCGTCGATTGGCTGCTGCCGTGACCCCCCACATGGGAAAGTCCCAGGACACCCGAGGCCGCAGACGCGCGGCCCCCGCCAAGCGGCCGGTCCCCAAGTCCCGTACCGGCACGGTCCGTACGCCCACCGTGCTGCAGATGGAGGCCGTCGAGTGCGGCGCCGCCTCCCTCGCCATGGTCCTCGGCCACTACGGCCGGCACGTCCCGCTGGAGGAGCTGCGCATCGCCTGCGGTGTCTCCCGCGACGGCTCCCGCGCCTCCAACCTGCTCAAAGCGGCCCGTAGTTACGGCCTGACGGCCAAGGGCATGCAGATGGACCTGGCCGCCCTCGCCGAGGTGCGGGCACCGGCCATCCTCTTCTGGGAGTTCAACCACTACGTCGTCTACGACGGCATGGGCCGCCGCTTCGGCCGGCGCGGGGTGTACGTCAACGACCCCGCCAAGGGCCGCCGTTTCGTGCCCACGGAGGAGTTCGACGGCAGTTTCACCGGTGTGGTGCTGGTGCTGGAGCCCGATGAGGGCTTCACCAGGGGCGGGCGCAAGCCCGGTGTGCTCGGCGCGATGCCGGCCCGGCTGCGCGGCACCGCGGGCACCCTGCCCGCCGCCGTCCTGGCCAGTCTGCTGCTGGTGGCGGTCGGCGCGGCCGTACCCGCGCTCAGCCGCACGTACATCGACATGTTCCTCATCGGCGGCCAGACCTCGCTGCTGGGCGTGCTGTTCGCCTCGATGGCCGCCTGCGTGCTGCTCACGCTGGTGCTGACCTGGCTGCAGCAGGCCAACCTGCTGCACGGCCGGATCATCTCCTCCACCCTCTCCAGCGCCCGCTTCCTGCGCCATCTGCTGCGGCTGCCGGTGACGTTCTTCGCCCAGCGCTCCCCCGCCGACCTGGTGCAGCGCCTGCAGTCCAACGACCAGGTCGCCGAGACCCTGGCCCGCGACCTCGCGGCGGCCGGCGTCGACGCGATCGTGGTCGTCCTGTACGCGGTCCTGCTCTACACCTACGACCCGCAGCTGACCTTCGTCGGCATCGCCGTGGCCCTGCTGAACGTGGTGGCCATGCGGCTCGTCGTACGGCTGCGCGCGACGCGCACCGCGAAGCTGCGCGCGGACACCGCGCGGCTGACCAACACGTCGTACACCGGCCTTCAGCTGATCGAGACGCTGAAGGCGACAGGCGGCGAGGACGGCTACTTCCGCAAGTGGGCCGGGCAGCACGCCACCACCCTGGAGGAGCAGCAGCGGCTCGGCGTGCCGAGCGCCTGGCTCGGTGTGGTCGCGCCGACGCTCGCCACCTTCAACAGCGCGCTCATCCTGTGGATCGGCGGGATGCGCGCGGTGGAGGGGCACATCTCGGTCGGTCTGCTGGTCGCGTTCCAGGCGCTGGTCACCCGCTTCACCGCGCCGCTGACCCGGCTCAACGGCGTGGCGGGCCGCATCCAGGACTTCGCCGCCGACGTGGCCCGGCTGAAGGACGTGGAGAACTTCCAGGCCGACCCGCTCTACGCCCGCCCCGGCGGCGGTGACTCGACCCGGCGGCTGCACGGGCACGTCGAGCTGGAGAACATCACCTTCGGCTACAGCCCGCTGGACCAGCCGCTGCTGACCGGCTTCGACCTGACCGTCGGCCCCGGGCAGCAGGTGGCGCTGGTGGGCGGCTCGGGCAGCGGCAAGTCCACGGTCTCCCGGCTGATCTCGGGCCTGTACACGCCGTGGGACGGGGTGATCCGCATCGACGGCCGCCGGCTGGAGGACATTCCGCGCGGCGCGCTCGCCGCCTCCGTCTCCTTCGTCGACCAGGACGTCTTCCTCTTCGAGGGCTCGGTCCGCGACAACGTGGCCCTGTGGGACCCGTCGATCCCCGACGAGGCCGTGGTGGAGGCGCTGAAGGACGCGGCGCTGTACGACGTGGTGATGCGCCGGCCCGGCGGCATCCACAGCAAGGTCGAGCAGGACGGCCGCAACTTCTCCGGCGGGCAGCGCCAGCGCCTGGAGATCGCGCGGGCGCTGGTGCGCCGGCCGAGCATCCTCGTGCTGGACGAGGTGACCAGCGCGCTGGACGCGGAGACCGAGCTGGTCGTGATGGACAACCTGCGGCGGCGCGGCTGCGCCTGCGTGGTGATCGCGCACCGGCTGAGCACGGTCCGCGACAGCGACGAGATCGTCGTCCTCCAGCACGGCACGGTCGTGGAGCGCGGGCGGCACGAGGAGCTGGTGGCGCGCGGCGGCGCGTACGCGGCACTGGTCAGGGAGCGGTGAGATGACGACTGTCCAGGAGGGGTTCGACGGCGACCTCGTCCTCGGGGCGCTCGGCTCGCTCGGCACGCGGTTCGACTGCGCCGGTCTGAGCCGCCTGGACCTGGAGGGTCCGCAGGTGCTGTGGCTGGTCGCGGCCGGCGCCCTGGACCTGTACGCGGTGGACGCCGCCCAGCAGGGCCACTGGCACCACCTGGGCCGGCTGGAGGCGGGAACGCTGCTGCTCGGCCCGGTCGCCGGCCCCCAGCACACCCTCGTGGCCCGCCCCGTCCGGGACTGCGTGGTGCACCGCGTCAACCTGCGCGAGCTGTACCAGCCGGCGCAGACCCAGACCTGGTCGTACGACGAGTACGGCAACCCGCAGTACGTGCCGCCGACGTCGAGCCCGCTGGAGTACGCGCTCGCCCTCGGCGTCGGCCGTGGCCTGTCCGTCCTCTTCCAGGCCCCGCTGGCCGAGGAGCGGGCGACGGCCCCCGCGGACGACGACGTGTTCTGGATGCAGGTGCCGCCGGGCAGCGTGCAGTACGGCTCGCTGTACGGCGCGGAGGCCGCCGCCGATCTGCTGATGGACCCGGCGCTGTGGCAGAGCATGGTGGACCAGCAGTACCGGCTGCTGACCGCGCTGGACCGGTGGATCGAGCAGCTGGAGCGCACCCACGAGACCCGGACGGCCGCCGGGATCAAGGCCGGTGAGGCGGTCCGCGCCCAGGCCGACCGGACCCTGCTGGCCTCCATCGGCAAGCGCTCCTCGCGCCGTACGACGGCCGCCGACGCCGACGCCACGTACGCGGCCTGCAAGCTGGTCGCCGAGGCGGCCGGCATCCGGCTCGCCGAACCCGCGCAGAGCGGCACGGAGAGCGACCGGCTGGACCCAGTGGAGCGGGTGGCGCTGGCCTCCCGGGTGCGGACCCGGGCCGTCCGCCTGGACGGGCGCTGGTGGCGGGAGAACGTGGGCCCGCTGGTCGGCCACCGGGCGTTGTCCGGGGCGCCGGTCGCGCTGCTGTGGCGACGCGGCGGCTATGTGGCCGTCCACCCCGGGACGGGGCGCGAGACACCCGTCGAGAAGGCGAACGCGGAGGAGTTCGAGCCGCGCGCGGTGATGTTCTACCGGCCGCTGCCCGACAAGCGGCTCGGGCCGCTCGGGCTGCTGCGGTTCAGCCTGCGCGGCACCCGCGCCGACCTGCTGAACCTGCTCCTCGCGGGGCTGGTGACGGTGGCGATCGGCGCGCTGGTGCCGATCGCGACCGGCAAGGTGCTCGGCGAGTACGTGCCGAAGGCGCAGGAGGGCCTGATCGTCCAGGTGTGCCTGGCGGTGATGGTGAGCGGGGTGGTCGCGGCGGCGTTCACGCTGCTGGAGAACCTGTCCATCCTGCGCCTGGAGGGCCGGATCGAGGCGGCGCTGCAACCCGCCGTCTGGGACCGGCTGCTGCGCCTGCCCACCCGTTTCTTCACCCAGCGCTCGACGGGTGAGCTGGCCAGTGCCGCGATGGGCATCAGCACGATCCGCCGGCTGCTGGCGGGCGTCGGCCCGGTCGTCGCCCAGTCGGTGACCGTCGGCGCGATGAACCTCGCCCTGCTGTTCTGGTACAGCCCGGCGATGGCGACGGCCGCGATCGGGATGCTCGTCGTCATCGCGGCGGTGTTCGGCGGGCTCGGGCTGTGGCAGGTGCGCTGGCAGCGGCGCCTGGTGGTGCTCGGCAACAAACTCAACAACCAGGCGTTCCAGACCCTGCGCGGGCTGCCGAAGCTGCGGGTGGCGGCGGCCGAGAACTACGCCTACGCGGCCTGGGCGCGCCAGTTCGCGCACAGCCGGGAACTCCAGCAGAAGGCCGGCCGGATCAAGAACCTGACCACGGTCCTCGGCGCGGTCTACCTGCCGGTGTGCACCCTGCTGATGTTCATGCTGCTGGCGGGCCCGGCCAAGGGGGCGATGTCGGCGGCGGACTTCCTCGCCTTCAACACCTCGGTGACCATGGTGCTGACCTCGGTCACCCAGCTGACCGGCGCGTTCGTGTCGGCGGTGGCGGCGCTGCCGCTGTTCGAGGAGATCAAGCCGGTGCTGGAGGCCACGCCCGAGGTGCGCACGGCGAGCACCCGCCCCGGTCCGCTGTCCGGCGCGGTGGAGGCCCGCCGGCTGTCCTTCCGGTACGCCGACGACGGCCCGCTCGTGCTGGACGACGTGTCGTTCGCCGTACGGCCGGGCGAGTTCGTGGCGGTCGTCGGCCCGAGCGGCTGCGGCAAGTCCACGCTGCTGCGCCTGCTCATCGGCTTCGACCGGCCGGTGTCCGGCAGCGTCCTGTACGACGGCCAGGACCTGGCGGCGCTCGACCAGTCCGCGGTGCGCCGCCAGTGCGGGGTCGTCCTCCAGCACGCCCAGCCGTTCACCGGCTCGATCATGGACGTCATCTGCGGCACCGAGCCGTACACGCCGGAGGAGGCGATGGCGGCGGCCGAACTGGCGGGGCTCGCGGAGGACATCAAGCGGATGCCGATGGGGCTGCACACGATCGTCGCGGCGGGCGGCGCGGTCTCCGGTGGCCAGCGGCAGCGCCTGATGATCGCCCAGGCCCTCATCCGGCGCCCGCGCATCCTCTTCTTCGACGAGGCGACCAGCGCCCTGGACAACGACACCCAGCGCGTCGTCATCGACAGCACCCGCAAGCTGAACGCCACCCGGATCGTCATCGCCCACCGGCTGTCGACCGTCATGGACGCCGACCGGGTGATCGTGATGGAGGACGGCAAGGTCGTCCAGCAAGGCACCCCGGCGGAACTCCTCGCGGACACCGGGGGCCGGCTGCACGAGCTGGTGCGCCGGCAGCTGGCCTAGAACCCGTCGTCACCCGGCTGAGCCGGCTCGTCGTGGTGGTGGGACGGCACCCAGTGATGCTGGGTGAACCAGCGGCCGAACAGGGCACCGCCGTAGATCACGAAGCCGACGCCGATGAGCCAGGACTCGACGACGAGCACGGTGCCGACGGCGCCGTAGCTCAGGGCGTTGGTGACGATGAGCGGGGTGAACACGAGGTAGGAGAAGGCGCGGAGGCCGGCCAGGCCGATGACGGTGGCCACGGCGCCGGGCAGCAGCGAGCGCCAGTGGACCTGCCCGCCGAGCAGGAAACGCTGCCCCCACCAGAAGAACAGCACACCGATCAGCGCGGAGAACACGATCCGCTGCGTCCCGTGCAGCGTCGACTTCGTCGCGACCTCCTGGTAGAGGTACGCCGTCAGCACCACCAGCCAGGTCGCCTGCCGCCACACCCGGTGCCAGGGGCCGGCGGCCAGGCCCCAGATCCGCTCGTAGGCGTTCTGCACGCTGCCGCCGAAGGACACGCCGAAGACGGCGAGCAGGACGCCACTCCACACGCTGGTGGTGCCGATGACCTTGCGCGGGGGGCTGATGACGTCGGTGACGACGTGGGCGGACCGGCCGGACAGGCCCATGCCGTCGGTGAGCCAGGAGGCGAAGCCGCCCCGTACCAGCGGGTCGGCCGCGGCGACCACGATCAGCAGCGGTGCCAGCGTGATCAGGGCCAGGGTGGCGAAGCCCATGGCCCGGTGCATCAGCTCCAGCTCCCGGCCGTGTTCGAACAGGGCCCGCAGGCGTACCCACTCCCATGCGCGATGCAGGCCGCGCCGCAACCGCCTCACGGCTCCTCCCGCTGCTCGCCGCCCACCACACGCTCTTGGTGCCGATTCATCCAGCCTGGCACGCGCCGCGCGACTCGCAGCCGGAGGGCGGGCACCGGCACGGCGCGCTGCTGCGCACGGGTGACCGTCCCGCCGGGCGACACGGCCGGCGGGTGCGCGGTTTGCGCGTCGCGGCGGCGGAGAATCGGACTCCGTGCCTACCACCGAGGACCCGCCGGGCGGCCGGCGGCGCATGCTGATCGTGAGCGCGAGCATGGGAGCCGGTCACGACACCGTGGCCGCCGAGCTGGCGCGGCGGGCCGCCGACCGGGGCCACGAGGCCCGGGTGGCCGACGTGCTGACGCTGCTGCCGTACGGCCTGGGCACGGGGCTGCGCCGCGGCTACCAGGCGTCGGTACGGCACCTGCCCTGGCTGTACGGCGGCGTCTACGGCGCGTTCCTGCGCGGCGGGCCCGGCCGGCGGCCCAGCGGGGTCCCGCTCGCCCGGCTGGCCGGGGACCGGCTGACGGAACTCGTGGACCGGCTGGGCGCCGACGTGGTGGTGTCCGTCTTCCATCTGGCCGCACAGCTGACCGGGCATCTGCGGGAGCGGGGCGGGCTGCGGGTGCCGAGCGCCGTCTTCCTGCTCGACTTCGCGGTGCACCGGCAGTGGCTGCATCCGGGCAACGACCGGTATCTGTGCCTCACGGACGCGGCGGCGCGGGAGGTGCGCCGGTTCCTCGACGTGCCCGTGGTCACCACCGGGCCGGTGGTCGCGCCCGCCTTCCGTGCGCCGGCCCCCGGGGCGGCCCGCTGGCGGGAGCGGTTCGCGCGGCGGGCGCCCGGCCGGCCCCCGGTGCTGCTGTCCGCCGGTGCCTGGGGAGCGGCGTCCCGCCCGGCCGGCACCGCACGGCTGCTGGCGGCGGCCGGCTATCTGCCGGTGGTGCTGTGCGGCCGCAACGAGCGGCTGCGCGCACACGTCTCCCGGGAACCGGCGGCGCTGGCCCTGGGCTGGGTCGACGACATGCCGGGCCTGCTGGCCGCCTGCTACGCCCTGGTGGACAACGCGGCCGGCCAGACCGCCGTCCAGGCCCTCGCCGCGGGCCTGCCCGTGATCGCCCACCGCCCGCTCCCCGGCCACGGCACGGACGGCGTACGCCGCATGACCGAGCTGGGCCTGTCGGAACTGGCCCCGGACGCCCCCGCCCTGCTGGCGGCACTCGGGCGGCTCGGGGAGAACACCCGGGAACGCGCGGACCGGGTGGCCCGCGCCCGCACCTTGTTCCGAGGGGACGCCCTGGACTGCGTGACGGATCTGGCGACGAACCCGTGAGCCGATCGGTGCCGGACGCCGGCGGTCACTCCCCCACCACCCCGCCCGGAACCGGAACCGGCCCAGGTCACGGAGAGGTCCCACCGTCAGCCCGCAGTCCCGGACCACCGCCGGCAGGAAACACCCAAGGTCGCGTCGGCAACCGGAGCCGAGTGCTGCGCCGACGGCCTGAGAGCACCCGGCCCCCAGCACCACCCCGTCACTCCCCCACCACCCCGGCCGGCACAACCACCCCGCCCGGAACCGGAACCGGCCCATGGTCACGCAAGGGTCCCACCGTCAGCCCCGCCTCCCGGCAGTCCCGGACCACCGTCGGCAGGGCGGCCAGGGTCGCCTGCCAGCAGCCGGGGGCCGAGTGGCGGTCGGAGTCGTGGAGCAGGACGGTGCCGCCGCCGCGCAGGTCCGCGGCGACCCGGGCCCGTACGGACGCGGGCGTCGCGTCGGCCGTCCAGTCCCTGCCCCAGGCCGACCACAGCACCGTCCGCAGTCCGGCCCGCCGGGCGGCCAGCCAGCGGCTCGTGGTGAGTATGCCGTACGGCGGGCGGTACCACCGCGGGCGGTGGCCGGTGAGGTCGTGCACCGCGCGGACGGTCCGGGCGACTTCCTCGGCGTCGCGGGCGAACGCCGGCCACCAGGGCCGGTGGTGGGTCCAGCCGTGCACCCCCAGCTCGTGCCCGCGCCGTACCGTCTCCCGGACCACCGCGGGATGGCGGACCGCCTGCTCGCCGAGGACGAAGAACGTGGCCCGCACGCCGAGCTCGTCGAGCGCGTCGAGGAAGCGCGGGGTCGACACCGGGTCCGGTCCGTCGTCGAAGGTGAGCGCGATGTGCAGGCGGGGGCCGGTGCCGGCGAGCCCGGGGAAGAGCGGCAGCCGTACGCCCGGGAGCCAGGTGGCCGCCGGGCCGATGTGGGCCGCGGCGACTGCGGCGGGCAGCAGGACGGCGGCCGTCCGCACGGCGCGGCCGGACACGAGGGACATCGGTGACCTACCTCCTCGGGGTGCGCGGGAGAGCGGCGGAGGAGCCGGGGGACTCCCTCGGGTCCGTGGCGTCCCACTCCCCGCCGACGGACGGCGAGTGGACCAGGCCGATGCTGCCCGCGCCGATCAGGGCGACACCGATCGCCTCCGGCAGCAGACTCAGGCCCAGGTGGATCGATTCGCCGAACAGCACCCAGCCGAGCACGACGCTGGTGAGCGCGTCGCCGAGGGTGAGCGCGGGCTGGGAGGCCGTGAGCGAACCGGCGCCGAGCGCGCCCTGCAGCAGCAGGAACGCGACGAGTCCGGCGGCCCCCGTGGCGTACAGCGACCAGTGCCCGAACATCTCCGCGGGCCCCTGCCCGAGCCGTCCCACGGCCTCCTTCAGCAGCGCCGCGGTCAGGGCGAAGGACACGGCGGAGGCGAGTCCGAGCAGCGCGGCCCGGGACGCGCCCCGGGCCGGGCGCGCGATCACCACGAGCAGGACGACGACGCCGAGCGCCCCGCCGCCGCCCAGCAGCCAGTCCCCCGGCCGCGCGGTGGCCCGGCCCGCGGACGGCGCCGCCGCCAGGAGGAACAGGGCCAGCCCGCCGGCGAGGGCGACGAACGCCAGCCAGGTGCGGGGGTCCGGGCGGCGCCGGAAGACGACACTGCCCACGGCCAGCGTGAACAGCAGTTCGGCGGTGAGCAGGGGCTGGACCAGGGACAGGCTGCCCACGGCCAGTGCCCCGGCCTGCAACAGGCTGGACAGCCCCAGGAGCCCGGCACCCGCCAGCCAGTAGGGTCTGCGCAGCAGATGGGCGAACCGGCACACGGCGGACCCCGCCCCACCGCCCTGGTCCGGCTCCTGCACGGCGGCCCGGCGCTGGAGCACCGACGCGGACGCGTTGGACAGGGCCGCGAGCAGGGCGAGCAGGACCGTCAGCGCGGTCATGGCCGCTCACCCGAAGCGGGCGGCGAGCCGCCGGTAGAGTCCGGGCGCGGCACCGCGCACCCGGGCGGGCAGACGCAGCCACCCGGGGACGTACACCTCGTCCCGGCCGTGCAGGACGGCGGCGCAGACCGCGTCGGCCACCCGTTCGGCGGACACGGGCCTCGGCCAGGCGCGGGTGTAGGGGGTGCCCCTCCGGTCGAAGAAGGGGGTGGCGACGACGCCGGGGATGACATGGCTGACGCCCACTCCGGTGCCGCGCAGCTCGTACCGCAGGCAGTCGGCGAAGGTGGCCAGCGCGGCCTTCGCGGCGGAGTAGACGGCCTCGCCGCGCACGCCCACGCTGCCGGCGAGGGATCCGATGAGCACGACGCGTCCGGAGCCGGTCGCGACCATGTGCGGCAGCACGGTCCGCACCAGGTGCACGGTGGCCAGCAGGTCGACCGCCACGATCTCGTCGATGCGCGCGGCCGGCATGCCGGTGAAGTCCCCGGCCCAGCCCACGCCGGCGCCCGCGACGAGCAGGTCCAGCCGTCCGAGGTGGTCCAGGGCGAGGCCGGCGAGCCGGCGGTCGGCGCCGGGCCGGGTCAGGTCGGCGGGCAGCGCGACCGCACCGGCCTGTGCGGCCACCTGCTCCAGTCGGGTGACGTCGCGTCCGTTCAGGGCCAGCCGCCAGCCGCCCTCGGCGGCCAGTCGGCGGGCCACGGCCGCGCCGATGCCCGAGGAGGCGCCCGTCACCAGGGCGGCACCGCCCTGGCCCGGGCACGGGGCGGTGTCCGCCGTTCCGGCCGGGGCCGGGAGCGGCCGGGTGTCGTTCGACGGTCCTGCGGGGGACGGGGCATGGGACATGGTGACGACCTCACTGCGACGGCGTTGCACGGGCTCGCGAACTCCGGGGCCGAACCTTCGCGGTGTATCCAGGGCGCCACACACTGAAACACCGCGCACGGCGAAGTGGGCCGCAATAGAGAAACGTTGCCGTTTCGCCGACTACCTGGCCCGCCGGGACGCTGGCGGGCGCAGGCCCCGGTCGAGAGCTGCGCCACCGCCTTCTGGTGGTCGGCGGTCCTCGTCGGCGCCGGCGCGGTCATCGCCTTCCTCTGCTTCCGGCGCGTGGTGCCGCGGCAGGACGCGGGCGCCGCACCCGTCGTCCGCATGTGTCAGCCGTCGCAGTCCAGTCGTGAGGGGCCGCCGTCGGCGGGGAGACGGCGGCTCGTCGCCCTGTCCGGGACACGCTTGGGACGCCGCCGTCGGGTAACTCGCAGGGGAGATCACCTCGCCGACGGAAGGAGACGTCATGCCTGGCGGGAACGGCCACGACGACCACGAGGACCGGCCGGAGACGGCCCTGGAGGAGGTGCTCCGGGAGGTCGAGGAGGCCGAGAAGCGCGACGAGGACAAGGCCGCCTCGGGTGAGGCCGGGGACGCCATCACCCCGAACACCGGGGCGCAGGAGCAGGCGAAGGGCGACTGAGGTCGGCCGGGCGGCGCGCCCCAGGGCGCTCCGCAAGGCCGGCACGGGACTCGCTGATCGCTGAGGGGGACCGGCGCGACGGGCGGGTCGACGGCCCCGTCCGGCCTCCGTCCGGTGACCTCCTCAGGGTGCGGTTGATCACTACTGCTTTTCCGCGGGGCGGGTACCCGTGCCGCATGAACCACCACGTGCGAGGACCCCTGCTGCCCCCGCCCCGAGGCCCGCTCTCCGCCGCGGTCACCGCGTACCTGCGCGGCACGGGCCCGCTCCCCGACCCCGCGGACGCCGGGGCCGCCGACCCGTACGGCGACGACCTCCAGCTCGCCCTGTACCTCTGCTACGAGCTGCACTACCGCGGCTTCGCCGGTGTCCCGCCGCAGACCGAGTGGGACCCGGAGCTGCTGCGTGTGCGGGCCGCGCTGGAACACCGCTTCGGCGCCGCACTGCGCGCCGACACCCCGGTCCACGACAGCCTGGACGACGCGCTCGCCGCCCTCCTGGTCGAGCCGGCCGAGGGCACGGGGGTCACCCACTTCCTGTGTGCCGAGGGCGAGCTGTGGCAGGTGCGGGAGTACGCGGCGCTGCGTTCGCTGTACCACCTGAAGGAGGCCGACCCGCACGCCTGGGTGCTGCCGCGGCTGTGGGGCCGGGCGAAGGCGGCGATGGCCGCGGTGGAGTACGACGAGTTCGGCGGCGGCCGGGCCGAGCGGGTGCACGCGCGCCTGTTCGCCGACCTGATGAGAGACCTGGGCCTGGACACCACGTACGGCCGGCATCTGGACGCGGCCCCGGCCGAGATGCTGGCCGTCGTCAACCTGATGTCCCTGTTCGGCCTGCACCGCGACCTGCGCGGCGCGCTGGTGGGCCACTTCGCCGAGGTCGAGATCACGTCCTCGCCGGGCTCCCGCCGGCTGGCCGAGGCGATGCGCCGCACCGGCGCCGGCCCGGCCGCGGAGTTCTTCTACGACGAGCACGTGGAGGCCGACGCGGTGCACGAGCAGGTCGTCCGGCACGAGGTGATCGGCGGACTGCTCGCCGAGGAACCGGAGCTGGCGCCGGACATCGTCTTCGGGATCGACGCGACCGAGTATCTGGAGGACCGGCTGGCCCGGCGGCTGCTCGCCGACTGGCGCGCGGGACGGCCGTCCCTGCGGACGCCCCTGGACTCCCCCGTGCGCACGGCACCGGAATCATCGCCGGGGACCCCTCCGGAACAGGAGATGTCCCATACATCATGACTCCCGGGGTACCCGCGCGATGTGATCGCATTGGTACTTCCGGGTGTGTACGCCCCGCAGGACGACACGGAGCTGCTGGCCGAGGCCCTCCGCGAGGAGGCGCCGCCGCCCGGTGCCCGGGTGCTGGACGTCGGCACCGGAAGCGGTGCGCTGGCCCTGGAGGCGGCTCGCCGGGGCGCCGCGGTGACCGCGGTGGACGTGTCCCGGCGGGCGGTGTGGACGGCCCGGCTGAACGCGTGGCTGACGCGGCTGCCGGTGCGCATCCGGCGCGGCAACCTCTTCGCACCGGTGCGCGGCCGGACGTACGACCTCATCCTGGCGAACCCGCCCTATGTCCCGGCGCCCGACGCCGGGCGGGGGCCGCATGGCCGGGCCCGGGCCTGGGACGCGGGGCGCGACGGGCGGCTGCTGCTGGACCGGATCTGCCGGGACGCGCCGGCGCTGCTGCGCCCCGGAGGGGTGCTGCTGATCGTCCACTCGGCGCTGAGCGGTCCCGACCGCACCCTGGAACTGCTGCGGGCGGCGGGTCTGAAGGCCGCGGTGGTCCGGCGCCGCTGGATCGCCTTCGGCCCGGTGCTGCGCTCCCGGGAGGACTGGCTGCGCCGGAGCGGGCTGCTCGCGCCGGCCGAGAACAGGGAAGAGCTGGTGGTCATCCGTGCCGAACGACCCTGCTGACTCCAACGGCCCCGCTGTCTGTGGCGGGCCCGCTGTCTCCGGTGGTCCCGCCGGCTCCCACGGCCCTGTCGGCTCCGCGGGCGCCGCCGACTCGGCGGCGGACGCCGCCCCTGCCGGCCCGGCGGCGAGGGCTTCGGCCGACCGGGCCCGGCGGATCACCGTGCAGCGGCGCGGGCCCCTCCTCGTGGAAGGGCCCGTGGAGATCGAACTGGAGGACGGGACCACGGTCTCCTCGGACCGCTTCCGCGTCGCTCTGTGTACCTGCCGGCGCAGTCGCCGCTACCCCTGGTGCGACACGAGTCACCGGCGCAAGGCCTGAACACCTGGTTGAAACAGATTGTTTTTCGCCGCTCCCCGGGCGGTCCCCCACGGACCGGCCCGGGGAGCGGCTGTGTGCCCGGGCCCGGCGGGCGGCCCCACTCCGCCCGCCGGCCCCGGTGCGAGATCGCAGGTTCCCCGCTCCAGGGGGCCGCACTCCCCAGTTGCGGGCCTGATCCGGGGTCCACGGGGACCCGTGCGATCCCGGTCCTAGAAGGCGAACAGGCTGCCGCCGACGGCGTCCCTCATGCACGCGTTGCCGAAGGTGCGCTCGTAGGTGACGCGCTTGCCCTGCCAGACACCCTGGACGGTGACGACGACGGGGTCGTAGACCTTGGTGCACATCACGTCGTCGGCCGGTTTCAGGGCGTCCGGTTCGCCGCCGACGCCGCGCAGTTCGGCACAGGCCTGGGCGGCGGCCGGGTGGGTGCCGGAGGCTGTGGGGGCGCAGGTGAGGGTGACGGCGCGCTCCGGGGTGGCCGTGGCCGCGTCGTTGCCGTGGCCGGTGGTGAGCACCAGCGCCGAGGGGGCGTAGAGCGACGACGGGGCGGCGCCCGGTGCAGCGACGGCGGCCCCGGTCAGGGGTCCGCAAACGGCGGCGGCCGTGAGGCCGAGGGCCGCTGCCCAGCGCGCGGTGTTCCGCATTGTGTGCATCCTTCCGCTCGAACAGTCGGGTTGCCGGCTCCGGTCCGGTCGGGTGCCGGAGCGGCGAGCGCCACTCTGCCGACTCCATCGGCGAAACTCACATCGAACCCATGGGTTTCAGTAACCTTTCGTGTTCAATCAGTGGCGTGAAGTCACGGAATTCGAACGCCGTGACCCCGGAACTGAGCGGTTCCCCCGCCGCGGAAGCGGCCGGGTGGCCGAAAAACAGCTCTTCGTTAATCGTCCTGAAACATTCCGGCTCCGACCGCGCCACGCCCCTACATGACTCCTCGTGTTCATGAAGTGATCACCAGCCGCCGGTGCCTCCGCCATCCAGCCGATGGGCGATTCATCCATAGGCGGCGCGAAAGATGGATGAACCGTCCACTGGATCACACGGTTCCGCCCGCCGTACCGTCAGCGCACCCCGCTGCCGTCCCCCGCTGGAGCGCCCGTGTCCGCACCACCCGAACCACCCGCCGCGTCCGCCTCCTCGTCCGGACCCGCCCTCACCGAGGTCGAGGCCCACGGTGTGGAACGCATCCCCGACGCCGACCGCACCGCGACCCCGCGGGACCTGTTCCGGCTCGCCTTCGGCGGTGCCAACACCTTCTCCACCTGCGTCCTCGGCGCCTTCCCGATCCTCTTCGGGCTCTCCTTCTGGCAGGGCCTCGCCGCCACCGTGCTCGGTGTCCTCGCGGGCGCGCTGATCCTGTGCCCGATGGCGGTGTTCGGCCCGGTCAACGGCACCAACAACGCCGTGTCGTCCTCGGCGCACCTCGGTGTGCACGGCCGGGTGGTCGGTTCGTTCCTGTCCCTGCTGACGGCCGTCGCGTTCTTCTCGCTGTCGGTGTGGAGTTCGGGCGACGCCCTGGTCGGCGGCGCGCACCGGCTGTTCGGCCTGGAGCGCGGCAACCTGTCGTACATCGTCGCGTACGCGCTCTTCGCCGGTCTGGTGCTCGCGGTGTGCGTCTACGGCTTCCGGTTCATGCTGTTCGTCAACAAGATCGCCGTGACCTCGGCGAGCGTGCTGTTCCTGCTCGGCGCGGTCGCGTTCGCCGGCGACTTCGACGCGTCGTACGCCGGGGTGTTCACGGCCTCGGCGGACGCGGCGACGCGGTCGATGTTCTGGCCGTCCTTCATCGGCGCGGCGCTGATCGTGCTGTCCAACCCGGTGTCGTTCGGCGCGTTCCTCGGCGACTGGTCGCGCTACATCCCGGCTTCCACCCCGCGCCGCCGGGTGGTCGGGGCCGCGTTCCTCTCCCAGCTCGCGACGCTGCTGCCGTTCGTGTTCGGTCTGGCGACGGCCAGCATCGTGGCGACGAAGGCGCCGAAGTACGTCGACCCGGCCGCGCCGGACTTCGTGGGCGGGCTGCTGGCGATCTCGCCGAGCTGGTTCTTCCTGCCGGTGTGCCTGCTGGCGCTGATCGGCGGCATGTCGACGGGCACGACCTCGCTGTACGGCACCGGCCTGGACTTCTCCTCGGTGTTCCCGAGGCTGTCGCGGGTCCAGGCGACGCTGCTGGTCGGCGTGTTGTCGATCGCGTTCATCTTCGTGGGCCGGTTCGGCCTGGACCTGGTCCAGTCGATCTCCACCTTCGCCACGATGATCATCACCTGCACCACGCCCTGGATGGTCGTGATGATGCTCGGCTTCTGGACCCGCCGCGGCTGGTACGACCCGGACGCGCTCCAGGTCTTCAACCGCCGTCAGCGCGGCGGCCGTTACTGGTTCGCGCACGGCTGGAACTGGCGCGGCATGACCGCGTGGTGGGTGTCGGCGCTCATCGGTGTGCTGTTCACGAACATCCCGGGCCAGTTCGTGGGGCCGCTGGGCGGTCTGGCGCACGGCGTCGACATCAGCCTGCCGCTGTCGCTGCTGGCGGCCGCGGTGCTCTTCCTGGCCCTGCTGTGGCTGTTCCCCGAACCCCGTGCCGCGTACGGCCCCGAGGGCGCCCGGCTGGTCCGTACCGTGGAGGTCCCGGTGCCACCGGTCACCGGGCCGGGAGCCGGTGCCGGCGCCCCCGCGCCCGTGCCGGCGGGCGGGGCCGGCTGACGCGACCCGGTGCGGCGCCGTCCGACGTACCCGTCGGTATCGTCGGGGGCGCACGCGGCCGACGACGCGCGGGAGTTGACGGATGGCACGGCACTGGGCGGACTTCCAGTACGAGATCTACCTGAACGGGATGACCGGGGCCGTGCCCCGGCTCCCCACCGATCTGACCCGGCTGGAGGAACTGGCCGAACACCGGCTCGGCCCGGGCCCGGTGGGCTATGTGGCGGGCAGCGCGGGCGATGGCGGCACGGCCCGCGCCAACCGGGAGGCACTGGCCCGGCGCCGGATCGTGCCGCGCATGCTGCGGGACGTGCACGAACGCGACCTCACCACCGAGGTGCTCGGGCGGACCCTGCCGGCACCGCTCGCCCTCGCTCCCGTGGGTGTGCTGTCGATCATGCACCCGGACGCCGAGACCGCCGCCGCCCGGGCCGCCGCCGCGCAGGGCGTGCCGTACATCCTGTCGTCGGCGTCGAGCACGCCGATGGAGCGGGTCGCGGAGGCGATGGGGGACGCCGAGCGGTGGTTCCAGCTGTACTGGGGCAAGGACCGCGAGGTGACCCGGAGTTTCCTCGCGCGGGCACGGGCGGCCGGCTTCTCGGTGCTGGTCGTCACGCTGGACACCCCGCTGCTGGCGTGGCGGCCCCGCGATCTGGACCAGGCCTACCTGCCGTTCGTGCACGGCGTGGGCACCGCCAACTACTTCACCGACCCGGCCTTCCAGGCGGGCCTCGCCAAGCCGGTGCACGAGGACCCGAACGCGGCGGTGCTGCACTTCCTCGGCCTGTTCGGGGACGCGAGCCACACCTGGCCGGACCTGGCCCTCCTGCGGGAGCAGTGGGACGGGCCGATCGTCCTCAAGGGCGTCCTGCACCCGGACGACGCCCGGCTCGCCGCGGACGCCGGGATGGACGGCGTGGTGGTCTCCAACCACGGCGGCCGGCAGGTGGCCGGTTCGGTCGCGGCGGCCGACGCGCTGCCCCGGGTCGCGGACGCGGTGGGCGACCGGCTGACGGTGCTGTTCGACAGCGGGGTGCGCACCGGCGACGACGTCTTCAAGGCCCTGGCCCTGGGCGCACGGGCGGTCCTGCTCGGGCGCCCGTACGTCTACGGCCTGGGCCTGGACGGTCAGGCGGGCGTGGAGCACGTCATCCGCTGCCTCCTGGCGGAGTTCGACCTGACCCTGGCCCTGTCGGGCCACGCACGCCCGGGTACGGTGACGCGGTCGGACCTGGAATCCGACGGGGGCGCGGCCTCCTGAGGGACGCGGGTCGGTGTCGGCGTGCCGCTCACCCAGGACACGGGCGGCACTGTCGCCACGGGGGTCCTGACCGGGGCCGCCCATGGGACCGCCCATCGGGTCCTGACCCCTCGCGTCCTGACCCCTCGGATCCTGGGCCCGTCGGTCCGGGACCCTGCGGGCCGACCTGACCGCCGGGGCCGGCGGGCAGCTGCGGGGCACCGCTCGGCAGCTGGGGCGGGCCCCCATGGGCCACCCCTCTGCCGCCGCGGCGGGCCCGATGTCCCGGCGGGCACCGGAGCGCCGGGACCTCGCATGCCCTGCTGCTGGTTCTGCTGGTTCTGCCGCCGGTCCGCGGCGGACCGGCGGCCGGCGAGGCGATCTGCCGCAGCCCTACGGCGAGCCGCCGGAGACCCACCGTTGCCCGGCGGACCCGTCCCGGACCTTGACGACGAGGTCGGCCCCCGCCTGGTCGCCGCCGGCGGCGAGCGCGAGGGTCCGGTCCCACCGCGGCAGCAACTCGCCCTCCGCCGTGAGGTCGTAGCGCACGTCGTCGCCCCGTTCCGACCCGGCGTCGGCGCAGCGGCCGAGGAGCACCACGCCGGCGTCGGCGTGCGAGTCCAGGCACAGACCCGTGTCGGCGGCACTGCGCAGCAGCCCGTCGGTGTCGTACGTCCACCGCTGCGTGGCCGAGCCCGAGCACCCGGCGAGGACGGCACTCGCCCCGGCCTCCGGCGTGCCCTTGACGTCCAGGCACCGGCCGGCGGCGTTGCGCAGCGGACCCGGCCGGCCGGTGGCGGGCAGGCCCGTGGCGCCCGCCGGGGCCGACGTGCCGGGGACCGCGCTGGTCGTGGCGACCGGGGCGGTGCCGTCGTCGCCGTCCGGCCACACGCTGACCGCGAGGACGGTGGCGAGCAGTCCGGCCGAGGCCACGCCGACCCCGGTCAGCAGCGTCCGGGACGACCATGCGGTGCCGGGTGCGCGGTGCGCGGACACCCCGGCGAGGAACCGGGCCGGCAGCCCCCTTCCGCCCTCCTCGGTGCCGCGCCGGACGCCGCCGCGGCGGCGTCCGCCGGACCGCCGGGAGCCGCCACGGGCGGGGCCGGGGCGGCGGCCGGGGCGCGATTCGAGGTAGCGGCGGGCGCCCCAGCCGAGCACGGCCTCGGCGAGCAGTACGCCCAACGCCGCGTCCGCGTGGCCCAGTTGCTCGGCCGCGTGCCGGCAGTAGGCGCAGCCGGCCAGGTGCTCCTGGACATCGGGCAGCAGCGCGCCGCCCCGGCGTATGGGGACGTCGAGCAGGCGGTTGTAGTAACGGCACTCCTTGCCGGGCGCGAGTTCCCGGTGGGCGCGTACCAGGCCCTCGCGGAATTTCTCCCGGGCCTGTTCGAGCGCGGCGGTCGCGTTCCGGATGTCCACGCCGAGCAGTCCGGCGGGCACGTCCAGTGGCTCGGCCTCGACCTCGGCGTGCCACAACAGGGCCTGTTCCAGCCGGGAAAGGCCGTGGAAGGAGCGGTCGGAAAGGGCGCGGTTCTCCGGTACGAGCGGTTGCGCGGCGCGCATCCCGCGGCCCCCGGCGGGTTTGCCGAGTCCGGGGAGCACGGCGGTGATCCGGTCGGTGCCGGACCAGTTCAGGACCGTGTCGCGGACGGCCACCAGCAGGCGCGGCCGCAGCGCGTCGGCGGGTTCGCCGAGCGCCAGCCGGCCGAGGACCTGGTGGAAGGCGGTGGCGGTGACCATGTGGGCGAGGGGTCCGGAGGCGGCCAGGCAGATGACCGCGTACTCCTGGGCCGGCTGCCAGTGCCGGGCCATCAGGAGGGCGGCCGACCGGGAGGCCTCCGCGTCGGAGCCGGCCCGGAGCGGACCGGCGAGGAACTCGTCGGATTCCCCCGGATCGGCGCCGGACGGCGGATAGGGAGGACGAGGGGGGTGGGGGGTGAGCACGGAGCGGATTCCTTTTGGCGCGTGGTGCGAGCGGGAAATTCAAACCGCGTTTGAACCCTTGCACACCTTCCACACGGGCAACAAGGCACACGGAGGACATCAGCCGGTTTGAAAGAAAGTCAGAATCAGGGCCCCGGCCGGCCGTTGTCGCGAAAGCGGCCGGATTTCTCATGCGCCCCGTGTGAAGCGCGCGCACACGTCCACCGGACGCGCACGCTCCCGCGGCGGGCGGCCCGGTAGTGGACTGGGTGCCGGTCCTCCTCGGAAGGCCCGTCCCCGGCCGGCGGCTCCCGGCGGCTTCCCCCGCCGGCCGGGGACAGGGCGGGCCCAGGGCGCGTCAGATCTGCCAGGAACGGAGCCGGTCGGCGGCGCCGTACACGTCGGTCTTGCCGGAGATGAGGTCGCGGGCCAGATCGACGAGAGCGCCGTAGGGCGGGTCGATGCCGACGCCGCTGACGAACATGTAGGCCACGGCGGTCGCGCAGGCGAAGCGGGCGTTGGCCGCGGGCAGCGGCTTGAGCACGGCGAGGGTGTGCAGCAGCGCGGCGGCGCGCCAGGCCGCGTCGGAGTCCACGCCGAGCCGGGGCGGGTCCACCCGGTGCCGGGCGACGGCGGCGACCAGCGCGGAGAAGTCGTCCACGGCGGGCTGGTCGGGCAGGACCTCCTCGTGCCGCTGGAGCAGCCACGGGACGTCGATATGGATGACGGAGGGCATCGCTCAGGCGGCCTCGCCCTTTGCGGGGCGCTCGTCGTCGGGGAAGGCCGCCGCGAACTCCTCGGCATGGCCGGCGAAGAAGCGGCGGAACGCCTCGGCGCCCTCCTGAAGGGCCCGGTGCCGGGCGATGTCGGCGGCGGCGGCCTCGCGCACGAGGGCCTTCATCGACGTACCGCGCTCCTTGGCGATCTGCCGCAGGTCCTCTAGTTCCCGTTCGCTGAACTCCACGTTGAGAGCTGGCATGCCCCTCACGGTACCGCGCGGGTACTCACGCGTAAATATGCCCAGGTCACCAGGCCTACGGTGTGGTACCGGCCCGGGCCGAGGGTCATGTCCGATTCCCGCCGGTGGCACGGCCGGCGGCGCAGCAGACTCGACAGCGCGGAAGCAGCCGGAGGACCCCGAAGAACACCGAAGAACACCGAAGAAACAGGTAGGAGCGCCGATGGAGACGCACACCGTGCACCCGAGCCCGCTGGGCGACCTGCTGCTGACCGGATCCGTGCCCCCGGCCGGCCGCCTCACCCTCGCCTCGCTGTCCCTGCCCGGGCAGCGCGGCGCGCCCGCGGTGCGGCCCGGGGACCGCGACGACCGGCCGTTCACCGAGGCGCACCGGCAGCTGGAGGCGTACTTCGCGGGCCGCCGGACCCGCTTCGGCCTGCCGCTGTCCACCGCCGGCAGCCCGTTCCAACGGGCCCTGTGGCGGGCCCTGGACGACATCCCGTACGGCACGACGACCACGTACGGCGAACTGGCCGCCCGGGCCGGCGTGCCCCGTTCCCAACTGCGCGCGCTGGGCCGGGCCCTGGGCGCCAATCCCCTTCTGCTGGTCCGCCCGTGTCACCGGGTGACCGGCGCGGACGGCTCGCTGCGCGGGTACGCGGGCGGGGTCGAGCACAAGCGGTGGCTGCTGACGCACGAGGGCGCGCCGCAGCCGGCGCTGCCGTGAGGGGAGGACCCATGACGCTCACCCCGGCCGGGGCCGACCGCCGGGCCGCCCGCACCGACTGGGCCGCGCTCGCCGCCGAGCTGGACGAGCACGGCAGCGCGCCCACCGGCCCGCTGCTGACGCCCGCCGAGTGCGCGGACCTGGCCGCCCTGTACGACGAGCCGGGACTGTTCCGCACCACGGTCGACCTGGGCCGGCACCGGTTCGGCTCCGGCGAGTACCGCTACTTCACGCACGATCTGCCCGCGCCGGTCGCCGCGCTGCGTGCGGCGCTCTATCCCCGCCTGCTGCCGGTCGCCCGGGACTGGGCGGCCCGGCTGGACCGCCCGGCGCCCTGGCCCGACTCGCTCGACGCGTGGCTGGCGCGCTGTCACGCGGCCGGCCAGGACCGGTCGGCGCAGATCCTGCTCAGCTACGGGCCGGGCGACTGGAACGCGCTGCACCGGGACGTGTTCGGGGAGCTGGTCTTCCCGCTCCAGGTGGTGATCGCGCTGGACGCGTACGGCACCGACTACACCGGCGGTGAGTTCCTCATGGTCGAACAGCGCCCGCGCGCCCAGTCCCGGGGTACGGCGAGTGTCCTGCGTCAGGGGCACGGGCTGGTGTTCACCACCCGGGAGCGCCCCGTGCGTACCCGCCGCGGCTGGTCGGCGGGGGCGATGCGGCACGGGGTGAGCGCGGTCCGGTCGGGGCGGCGGCGCACCCTGGGCCTGGTCTTCCACGACGCTGTCTGACCGCCCCGATCAGCGCGTGACCGACATGGCGGCTCTCCCTCATCAGGGCCCAGAAGTACTCACAACTGATCGTGACCAAACAGATTCTGACGTGCCGCCACACACGATCGTCAAGGGTCCGGAACCTTACGCGTACGGCCGACGACACATCGGCCGGATTTGTTCCCTTGACCGTGCCCCGACATGTTCGACGGGTCGGCCGGGCAGCCCCGGATCGGCGCTCACGGGCGGGCGCGAAGCACTAGGCTGGTACGCGAGTGGTGCCACCTGTTCACTGTGAGTGTGCGCTTGGGAGCGGCGACGATGAGCCGGGTCTATCCGTTCGACGATGCGGCTACGGCCCGGGCTGTCATCGGCCACGACGGAACGCTGGTGGAGTGGAACGAGGGCGCCCGCCGCCTGCTCGGCCACCCGGCCGACGCCGTCCTGGGCCGCCCCGCCGCCGAGTTGCTGGCCGACGCCGGCACCCCGTGGCCCCCGGCGGGCCCCCGCTGGGCGGGGACGGTCGGATTGCGCCACCGGGACGGCCGGACCGTCCCCGTGTGGCTGCTCGCCCACCGCCGCCCGCCGCACGACGAGCACCCGGGTGACTGGCTCGTGGTCACCCCGCTCACCGGCACCGATCCGCCCGCCGGGGACGACCCGCTCACCGAGGCGGGCCTGCTCCAGTCGCCGTGCCCGGTCGCCGTGTACGACGACCGGCTGCGGCTGCGCCGGATGAACGAGGCGATGGCCGGCGTCGTCGGGCTGCCCGAGGAGCGGGTACGGGGGCTCCGGCTCGCGGAGATCGGCGGCAGACCGCAGAGCGAGGAGCTGGAGGAGAGCATGCTCCGGGTGCTGACCTCGGGCCGGCCCCTGGACGTGCAGACCTTCATGCGCACCGGCGGCGAGGACCGGGCGCACGCCTGGCTCGCCAGCATGGCGCCGGTCCGGGACCCGGCCGGCCAGGTCCGGGGCGTGTGCCTGGCCGCGCACGACATCAGCGACAACCACCGCGCCCGGCAGCGGCTGCAACTGCTCAACGAGGCCGGCGTGCGCATCGGGACCACGCTCGACGTCGCCCGTACCGCGCAGGAGCTGGCCGACGTGTGCGTGCCCGCGCTCGCCGACTTCGTCACCATCGACCTGCTGGACCCGCAGGAGTACGGCGGTGAGCCCCCGGCCCGCATCACCGCGCCCGTGCGGCTGCGCCGCGCCGCCCACCAGTCGGTGCTGCCGGGCCTGCCGGAGGCGGTCATCCAGCCCGGGACGGCGGAGGAGTACCCGGCCCTCTCCCCGCAGGCCGACGCGCTGACCGCCGGCCGCACGATCACCGCCACCGTGTCCGCCGGTGACATGGACCCGTGGCTGGCCTGGCATCCGGAGCGCGGCGAGCGGGTGCGGCGGTTCGGCATCCACTCCTCGATGTCGGTACCGATCCAGGCACGCGGACTCACCCTCGGGGTCGCGGTGCTCACCCGGCACCGCCGCCCGGATCCCTTCACCGCGGACGACGTCCTGCTGGCCGAGGAGATCACCGCGCGCGCCGCCGTCTGCATCGACAACGCCCGCCGTTACTCGCGCGAGCGGGAGACGGCGCTCGCGCTCCAGCGCAGCCTGCTGCCCCGCTCACTGCCGCGCACGGCCGCGCTGGAGGCCTCCTCCCGCTATCTGCCGGCGGCGCGCGCCGGCGTGGGCGGGGACTGGTTCGATGTGATCCCGCTGTCCGGGATGCGGGTCGCGATGGTCGTCGGGGACGTCGTCGGGCACGGCATCCAGGCCTCGGCCACCATGGGCCGGCTGCGCACCGCCGTGCGCACCCTCGCCGACATCGACCTGGCCCCGGACGAGCTGCTCACGCACCTGGACGACCTGGTGCTGCGGCTGTCGGAGGACGCCGGCGCCGAGGGCAGCCCGGGCGAGGTCGGCGCGACCTGCCTGTACGCCGTCTACGACCCGGTGTCCCGCCGCTGCGCGCTGGCCCGCGCCGGGCATCCGCCGCCCGTGCTGCTGCGGCCGGGCGGCCGGCCTCAGCTGCTCGACCTGCCCGCCGGTCCCCCGCTGGGCCTCGGCGGGCTGCCGTTCGAGTCCACCGAGGTGGACCTGCCCGAGGGCACCGTCCTCGCCCTGTACACGGACGGCCTGGTGCAGTCCCGGGAGCGGGACGTGGAAGCCAGCCGTGAGCTGTTGTACCGGGCGCTGGGGCAGGACACGGACTCCCTGGAGGAGGCGTGCGACGGCGTCCTGCACGCCCTGCTCCCGGGCGGGGCCGCACCGGACGACGTGGCTCTGCTGCTGGCCCGCACCCGGGGCCTGCCCGCCTCGCAGGTGGCGACCTGGGACATCCCCGCCGACCCGGCGCTGGTCGCGCCGATCCGCAAGCAGGTCGTGGACCAGCTGGACGCCTGGTCGCTGAGCGAGGCGACGTTCACGGCGGAGCTGGTGGTCAGCGAGCTGGTCACCAACGCCATCCGGTACGGGGCGCGGCCGATCCGGCTCCGGCTGATCCATGACGCGACCACGTTGATCTGCGAGGTCTCCGACACGAGCCACACCGCCCCGCATCTGCGCCGGGCGAAGACCTTCGACGAGGGCGGCCGGGGTCTGCTGCTGGTCGCCCAGCTCACCCAGCGCTGGGGCAGCCGGCACACCCCGGAGGGCAAGACGATCTGGGCGGAGCTGCCGCTGTACGAGGAGGACCAGTAGGCCCGGGGCCGCGCCTCAGGAGGCGGCCAGCCAGGGCCGTACCTGCTTGCGGGCCTCGTGGAGGCGGGACTTGAGGGTGCCGAGCGGGATGCCCGCGCGCTCGGCGGCCTCGGCGTAGTCCAGCTGGCAGATGTCCCGGTAGACCAGCGGCGCCACCAGATGCGGATGCTCGCGCTCCAGCCGGTCCAGGGCCTCCAGCAGATCCACCCGGGAGCCGGCGATGACGCTGGTGGTGCGCGGGTCGACGGCGTGCGCCGGCTCGATGGCCGCGGGCTGTTCGGCGGCCCGCCGCTTCAGTTCGCGGTACTTCTGCCGGCAGCAGTTGGCGACGACGGTGTAGAGCCAGGTGCCGAAGCGGCTGCGGCCCTGGAAGCCGCTGATGTGCCGGGCGACCTGGAGCAGCACGTCCTGGGCGGCCTCCTCGGCGTCCTCCCGGCAGGGCAGGAAGCGTGCGCAGCGGCGCACGACCTCGGGCCGGATCTCGGTCAGCAGCCGGTCCAGGGCCCCGCTGTCGCCGGCGGCGGCGCGCCGGGCGAGGTCTTCCGTCGGCGCCTGGTCCTGCACGGACGGGCCCCCCTTCAAGTCGATCACAGGCCAGGCATGATAGTCGTATGCACCCCCTGGAGCGGATCGGCCGCCACCGCCTCGAACGGCCGCTGGGCAGCGGCGCCTTCGCCACGGTGTGGCTCGCGCACGACCCCGAGCTCCAGGCCCCGGTGGCGGTGAAGGTCCTCGCCGAGAACTGGGCGCACCGGCTCGACATCAGGGAGCGCTTCCTGTCCGAGGCGCGGCTGCTGCGCCGGGCCGGGTCCAGCCGGGTGGTGCAGGTCTACGACATCGGGGAACTCCCGGACGGACGGCCGTACTTCGTGATGGAGTACGCCGCCGGCGGAACCCTCGCCGATCTGCCGGCGGACGGCCCGTTGCCGGTGCGGGAGGCGCTCGCGCTGACGGCCGAGGCCGCGCGCAGCGCCGCCGCGCTGCACGAGGCGGGCATAGTCCACCGCGACATCAAGCCGACCAACGTGCTGCTGCACACCGCCCCGGACGGCACCCGGCGGGTGCTGCTGGCCGACCTGGGGCTGGCCAAGAGCCTCGCGCAGGCGTCGGTACTGACCCTGGCGGCCGGTTCGGCGGGCTACCAGCCGCCGGAGCAGGCCGAGCCCGGCGCGGGCATCGACGAGCGGGCGGACGTCTACAGCCTGGGCGCGGTCGGCTACGAACTGCTCACCGGGACCGTGCCGGGCCCGCCGGGGAAGGTGACACCGCCCCGGCGGCTGCGGCCGGAACTCGGCGCGGACGTGGAACGGGCGCTGCTGCGCGCGCTGGAGCCGGACCGGGCGCGGCGCTGGCCCGGCGCCCTCGCGTTCGCCCACGAGCTGGACCGGCTGGCCGCCGGTCCGTCGGTGCGGCCCGCGCGGCGCCTGGACGGGCTGCGCGGCCGGCTGAACACCGTGACGCTGGCCGCCGCCGCGGTCCTCGCCGCCACCGCCGCCGCGGTCACGGTGACCGTGGCGCTGCACCGGGACGGCAGCACGGACGACGGGGTGCGGGTCGCGGACGCCACCGGGCGGGTGACCCTCCGGGTGCCCGCCGGCTGGGGCCGCGAGCTGCGCGACTCCGGCTGGGACCCGCACGCGCTCGGGCTGACGCCGGGCCACGAACCGGGTCTCGTGGTGGCCGACGACCTGTCCCGCTGGTCCGATCTCAAGGCCGCCGTGGACGGGGTGTTCGTCGGGGTCGGCGAGAGCGGCGACGTCACCGCGAAGGTGAGGACACTGGCGCACCCCGGCTGCCGCTACGCGGGCGCCCACCGCTTCACGGACGCCGACTGGCACGGGCTGGTCCGGGCCTGGAGCGGCTGCCCGGACGGCGGCTCGGTCACCGAGTCCGCGCTGGTCCCGGCGGGCGGGGCGGCGCGGCCGCAGGTCTATGTGCAGGTGCGCGAGAGGGGCGACGGCGACGCGACCGACGGTGTACTCCGTTCGCTGACGGTGGCCTGAACGGCGCCTGCCGAGGGCCGGGGCGGGGAAAAGAACCCGACAGAACCCGGCGCGTCCCGAACTTTTCCGGCGGTCCGTGCATCGGACGGAGATGACGGCGCACCCGGCGCCGTAGGCACGCGTTCCCGTCGCGTGCCGTGACTTCCAGGAGTGTTGAGCGACATGGTGTACACCCCCCGGTCCGCGCGGCACGGGGCCCTGCTCGTGGGCACGGTCGCCGTGCTGGGCCTGCTGACCGCCTGCGGCAACGGCACGAGCGGGCACAGCGACGCCCCCGCCACCGTCTCCGGTACGGCCGCCCCCGCCACGGGCGGCACGACGAGCCCGGCGCCGTCCGCCACCGGCACCGGCACATCGTCCGCGCCCCGGGCGACCGCGTCGTCGGGCGGCGCCACGGCCACGACGACCCCGGCCGCGGCGAGCACCCGCTGCCACACCTCCGAGCTGCGCGCCTCCGTGGGCCGCAACGACCCGGGCGCCGGCCAGGAGAACTTCCCCGTGGTCCTCACCAACGCCTCCGCCCGGACCTGCACCCTGCACGGTTATCCGGGCGCGGCCTTCGTGGGCGCCTCCGGCGGCCAACTGGGTCCGGACCCGAAGCGGTCCCCGGGCACCCCGGTGACCGTCAGGCTCAAGCCCGGGCAGAGCGCCTGGGCGGGGCTGACCTTCTCCAACCCCCAGGTCAGCGGGGCGAAGACGGCCACGCCGGCCGCGCTGCTGGTGACCCCGCCGGACGAGCGGGACCAGTTGAAGGTGCCCTGGAAGGGCGGGCCGGTGCCGGTCTCCGGCAACTCCTCGACCGTCCGTCTGACGGTGTTCAGCCCCGGCACCGGGCCCTCCTGACCCGGCACCGGGCCCTCCTGACCCGGCGCCCCCTCCGCGCGGACCCCGCTGTCACCCCCGAGGCAGCGGGGTTCGTCATGCCGGCGCCGGGGGAGCCCCGTTCGTCATGCCCGCGCCACAACTGTCACAGGACGGCAACAGCCGCCGCGGGCCGCGATCTTTTCCCGGCCTCCGGTCATCGAACCCGGTCGACCGTACGGCGAAGTGGCCCTCCAGGGGCCGTGACCAGGGAATCGGGGAGAAGATGAGCGGGATCTCACGCAGGCGGGTGCTGACGGCCGGGGCGGCGGCGGGCGCTCTCGGGACAGTGGCCGCCTGCTCCTCCGGCACCGGCCTCAGGACCGGCGGGCCGAACCCGGCGGACGGGAACGGCACCGCGCAGGCCCGGCCGGTGAAGCCGATCGGCGACGGCTCCACCGCCGACACCGGCGCCCAGCCGCACCAGCCGAAGCCGGACCGGCTGCGACCGGGCCGGCGGCCCCCGCAGTTCGTGGTGTTCTCGTGGGACGGCGCGGGGGAGCTGAGCAACAAGCTGTTCTCCCGGTTCCGCAAGGTGGCCGCCGACCACGGCGCCAAGATGACGTTCTTCCTCAGCGGCATCTACACCCTGCCCGAGTCCAAGAAGCACCTGTACCGGCCGCCGCAGCACCCGGTCGGCGCCTCCGCGATCGGCTACCTCGCCGACCGGCACATCCACGCCACGCTCCAGCAGGTGCGCGCGGCCTGGCTGGAGGGCCATGAGATCGGCACCCACTTCAACGGGCACTTCTGCGGCGCGACCGGCGTGCGCAACTGGTCCCCGGCCGAGTGGCGCAGCGAGATCGAGCAGGCGATGGACTTCGTGACGCGGTGGAAGACCAACACCGGCTTCACCGACCTCGACCCGCTCCCCTTCGACTACCGCAAGGAGCTGATCGGCGGCCGTACCCCCTGTCTGGAGGGCCAGGCCAATCTGCTGCCCACCGCCGCCGCGCTCGGCTGGAAGTACGACGCCAGCTCCCCCGGCGGCCTGCAGGTGTGGCCGGGCAAGGTGCGGGGCGGCAGACTCTGGGACTTCCCGCTGCAGTCCATACCGTTCGCCGGGCACTCCTTCCAGGTCCTCTCGATGGACTACAACATGATGTTCAACCAGTCCGGGGGCAACCCGCTCGGCGACCGCGCGCAGTACGGCACCTGGCGCGTCCAGGCCCGCGACACCTACCTGGCCGGTTTCCGGCGGGCCTACGAGACCAACCGCGCGCCCCTCTTCATCGGCAACCACTTCGAACGCTGGAACGGCGGCATCTACATGGACGCCGTCGAGGAGGCCATCGGGGAGATGGCCTCCTACGACGACGTGCGTTTCGTGTCCTTCAAGCAGCTGGTGGCCTGGCTGGAGGCGCAGGACCCGGCGGTGCTGCGCAAGCTGCGCACGCTCGTGCCCGGACAGTCCCCGGCGGGCGGCTGGGCGGAGTTCCTGGGCGCGGCGGGCGCCGGGTCGTCGTAACCCGTTCAGGATCGTCTGTTTTCATGGGCGGGCACCCGAATGACCGCCCCTGGAAGGACCCGCCCTGAACACCCCGCTCGCCGAGGCGCTGTCCGCCGTTCTGCTGGTCGCCGTGCTGGCCTGGGCCGTCGTACGGCCCTTCGGATGGCCGGAGGCGGTCATGGCCGTACCCGCCGCCGGGATCGCCGTCGCGACCGGCGCTATCTCGCTCGACCACGCGCGGGCGGAGGCGGAGCGGCTCGGCCCGGTGGTCGGATTCCTGGCGGCGGTGCTGGTGCTCGCCCACTTCTGTGACGTGGAGGGGCTGTTCCAGGCGTGCGGGGCGTGGACGGCGCGGTGGGCGGCGGGCCGTCCGGTACGGCTGCTGACGGCGGTGTTCGCGCTGGCGTCGGTCATCACCGCCGTCCTCAGCCTGGACGCGACGATCGTGCTGCTCACCCCGGTGGTCTTCGCCACGGCCGCGCGGACGGGCGTACGGCCCAAACCGCACGTCTACGCCTGTACACACCTGTCGAACACGGCGTCGCTGCTGCTGCCCGTGTCCAACCTGACGAATCTGCTGGCGTTCGCGGCGAGCGGGCTGAGCTTCACCCGGTTCGCGGCGCTGATGGCGCTGCCGTGGCTGGCCGCGATCGGCGTCGAGTACCTGGTGTTCCGGCGGTTCTTCGCCCGGGACCTGGCGGCGGCGGCCCCGGCGGGCCGGGACACCGGTGAGGCTCCCGAGCTGCCGCTGTTCGCGCTGGTGACCGTGGGCTGCACGCTGGCCGGCTTCGTGGTGGCGTCGGCGTTCGGCGTGGAGCCCGCGTGGGTGGCCGCGGCGGGCGCGCTGGTGCTGGCCGGGCGTGCCCTGGTCCGCCGCAAGGCGGGCCCGCTGACCGTCGTACGGGCGGCGGCCCCGGCCTTCCTCGCGTTCGTGCTGGCGCTGGGTGTCGTGGTGCGGGCGGTGGTCGACAACGGGCTCGCGGACGTGCTCGGGCGGGTGATGCCGGGCGGCACCGGGCTGCCCGCGCTGCTCGGGATCGCCGCGCTGGCCGCCGTGCTCGCCAACCTGATCAACAACCTGCCCGCGGTCCTGGTGCTGCTGCCGCTGGCGGCACCCACCGGTCCGGGGGCCGTCCTGGCCGTGCTGCTCGGCGTGAACATCGGCCCGAACCTCACCTATGCGGGGTCGCTGGCCACGCTGCTGTGGCGGCGGATCGTCCACCAGCACGAGCACGACGTGGACCTCCGGGAGTTCACCCGGCTCGGACTGCTCGCCGTGCCCTCCTCCCTCGCCGTCGCGGTGGTGGCACTGTGGGGATCGCTGCGCATCATGTGACCGGTAGTGAGCGGAGGAGGCCGAGGAATGCGCGTGATCGCCTGGCTGGTGGAAGGGACCTGGCCCGCCTGCGTGGACGCGGTGCGCGTCCACGCACCGGACGACGCCGAGGTGGTGCTGCTCCACGTGAGCGGACCGGACGTGCCGGCGGTGGCGCACGGGGCCTTCGCCGGGCTGCTCGGGCGGCGGGGCCAGGACCCGGGTGACCGCCTCGAAGCGCTCGGCGGCACGTCGGCGACCGCTCTGCTCGACGCGGCGGCCGAACGGCTGGGCCGGCCCTGCCTGCGCGAGGAGCGGTCGGGCCGGGTCGAGCGGGAGGTCGTGGCCGCCGCCGAGGATGCCGGGCTGCTGGTGCTGGCGCGGGACGGGGACCGGTCCCGGCTCGGACCGAAGAGCCTCGGCCCGGCCGTCCGCTTCGCCGTCGACCACGCACCCTGCCCGGTCCTGCTGGTGTGGCCGGAACCGGCCCCGCGTCTGGACACGATCCCGCCGCCTCCGCCGCATCACCACCCCTGACTGCTCGGGCTACGCCGGGCACGGGGCGAGGGTGACGGTCGGCGAGGGTGCGGGGCCGCCCTTCGTCACGGTCGTGGGGCCGGCGCGGGGGTGCTGTCGCCGTCCCAGTCGACGTTCTCCATCCGCAGGTCAGGGTGGGCGGTGTCGAGGGACCAGCGCTGGGCGGTGCCCGCGGCGCGGGTCTTGAGCACGAGGGCGCCGGAGCCGTCGGTGGCGGCCGGGGTGAGGGCCAGCTCCTGGTCGGAGCGCGGTACCAGGGTGCCCTGGAGGGTGAAGTCGTAGTGGAGGTCGCGGGCGGCCTTGCCGGTGGCCGTGCAGGGGGCGAGGCGCACGGAGTAGCCGAGGTGGGAGTCCAGGCACAGATCGGGGGCGGCGGCGCTGCGCAGCAGACCGTCGGTCTCGTACGTCCACTGCTGGGTCGGGGCGGCGGAGCAGTCGTCGAGTTCCGTCTCGGCGCCCTGGGCGGCCTTGTCGCCGACGACACCGACGCACAGGCCGGAGGCGAGGTTGCGCAGCCGGCCGTGCAGGGCGCCGCCCTGGCCCGGGGCGTTCCGTCCGGCCCAGGAAGGGCGCGGGGAGGCCGCGTCCCCGCCCGGAGTACGGGAGGGTGCGCCGGCGGCGCCGGACGCCGGGCCGTCGTCTGAGCCGAGAGCCGACCACAGCGCCAGCGGCAGGACGACCAGACCGCTGACGGTGACGACGGCCAGCGCGAGGTTCCGGCGCCGGGCCCGCCGGGCGGCGCGTTGGGCGGAACGGCGGGAGGCGGGTCCGGGTCCGGCGCCTTCCGCGCCCGAGGCGATGACGGGGTTCGCACGCGTGCGGCGCCGGGCGCTCCGCGCACCCGGCACGGCGGATCCGGCCCGCTCGGTGCCCTCGGCAACGGCGGAAGAGACTCCACCTCGGCGCCGGCCGACGGTGCGGCGCGCGCCCCCCGCGCCCGAACCGACGCGCGCAGCGCCCTCGGTGCCCTCGGCCACACCGGAGGAGGCTTCCCCCCGGCCCCGGACACGCCACACACCACGCCCACCCGACCAGCGCGCGCTCCCCACGCCCGACACCCCGGAGCCGACGTCATCCGTACCCTCGGCGACGGTGGACTGTGTTCTCCGGCGGCGGGTGGACGACGTGCCGTGGCGGGGCGATCGACCGGGGGCGGACCCGTCGTCCTGCACTGCGGATTCAGCGGGGGCGAAAGCCTCCCCGGCCCGGGGGATGACAGCATCCCGGCCCACGGGAGCGACGGTGGCGGCGGCCGGCGCGGGCGCGGTGGGCTTGTCCGTGTCCGCCGCCCGGGACTCCAGGTAGCCGGAGGCGCCCCAGCCGAGGACCGCCTCGGCGAGTGCGAGGGACAGGCCGCCGTTGAAGCAGGCGAGTTGGTCGGCGGTGCGGGCGCAGTGGGAGCAACCGGTCAGGTGCTGCCGCAGGTCGGGGTCGATGTCGGTGGCGCCGCGCCGGAAGGTCACGTCGAGCATGCGCAGATACCGCTGGCAGTCGTCCTCGGGGGCGAGTTCGCGGTGCGCCTGGAGGCATTCCTCGCGCAGCCGCTCACGGGCCCGGCGCAGTTCGACGCGGGCGTCCTCCTCGTCCAGGCCGAGCAGCGCGGCGGGCACGGCCAGGGGTTCGGCCTCGACCTCGGTGTGCCACAGCAGGGCGCGGGAGGTCTCGGGGACCCGCTGGAACGCACGGGACAGCAGCCGCCGGCCGGGCGGTGGCAGCAGCCGGGCCGAGGCCCGCTCGCCGGTGCCGTCCCCGGAGCGCAGGGCGGGGTGGAGGAGTTCCTGGCGGCCGTCGGTGTCCCACTCGGCCGCGATCCGGCGGACGGCGACCAGGACATGGGGCCGCCAGGCCGCGGTCGGGCCGGATTGCCGGAGGGACGCGCCGAAGAGCCGGGTGAAGGCGGCGGTGGTGAGCATGCCGGCGGCGCGCGGTCCGTCGGTGCACAGGCGGGCGTAGGCGAAGGCCGCCGCCCAGTGCCGGTCGAGGAGTTCGCCGACGGGATGCAGGGCGGGCGACGCTCCCGTCCACTTCTTCAGTTCGGCGCTCAGCTGCTCGTCCGACAGGCCTGCCTCGGTCACGGCCGAATTCCTCCAGAGCGCACTACCGGAATTAGTCCATACCAATCGGTACGGCGAGGTCATGGCAGCTCGACGTCCACCTGAGGCGGCACTTTTACACAGTCGGTGACGTCGGAACAAGCGATCTTCCGATTCTCGGGATTTCCCGCCCAGGATTTCTTTATTGACGTTTCGTCAAGGGCCGTCATTTCCTCCCTTTACCGTCGTCCGCCCGCCCGATAGGCGCCGGGCGGTACCCCGTACCGCGCGCGGAACACCCGGCTGAAGTGAAAGGGGCTCGGAAATCCGGAGGCCGCCGCCACCCGTTCCACCGTCAGGTCGGTGACCTCCAGCAGCCGGGCCGCGTGCCGCAGCCGGGCCTCGCGCACGGCCCGCATCGGGGACCGGCCGGTCCGCAGCGTGAACAGGTGCGCGAACCGGGACGGGGACAGCGCCACCCCGGCGGCGAGCGAGTGGACGGTGTGCGGGGCGCCGGGGTCGGCGGCGATCAGCTCCTCGGCACGGCGTACCCGGGCGTCGGCACCCGCGTCGGCCGCCGGAGCGCGGGCGGCACCGGCGACGGCGAGCAGGACGACCTCCTCCAGCGCGCACAGCGCCAGTTCGCGCGCCAGGCTGCCGTGCGCCACGGCCACCGGTTCCGGTCCGTGCGGTGAACCCTCGACCGGCGCCCGGGAGTCGGTGAGCATCCGGTCGAACGCGGCCTCGATCCGGGCGAGTTGGGCGTCCGGTACGGAAGGTACGGCGTACAGGCCGTCGGCCACGGCGTGCGGACCGAGCCAGTGCGTCCAGGCCGGCCGGGCCTGGCAGTGCGCCCACCAGAACCGCCACCGCCCGGCGCCGGGTGCGACGGTGTAGCGGTGACCGACACCGGCGGCGAGCACCACGAGGTCACCGGCGCCGGCCCGGGCGCGGGCGGTGCCCTGCCGCAGCAGTCCGCGCCCGCCCGTGGTGAAGGTGAACAGCCAACTCGCCGAACCTCGCGGACGGTTGACGCCGTAGCCCGGTCCCTGGTCGTAGCGGCCGGTCACCACGAGGCCGGGCGGCGGGGACGGGTCACCGGCGGCAGCCGTCCCGGGCAGACCCTCAGCACGCACAGGCATCCCTCCCGTCGGACGCGCCCGCCTAGCGTGGGACCGGTTCCCAGCGGACGCGAGGAGCGGATCATGACAGCAGCGGACCCTGGTGCCACCGGCACCCCCATCCTGCCCGAGCAGCTGCGGCACTCTTTCGAGGAGGACGGATTCGTCGTCGTACCCGGCCTGTTCGGCCGCGACGAGATCGCACGGCTGTGCGCGGAGTTCGCGGCGCTGCACGCGGCCGGGCCGGTGCCGGGCCACTTCGCGCCGGAACCGGACCACCCCGACCCCCTGCGCCGCCACCCACGGGTGATGCAGCCCCACGACATCAGCCCGGTGGCCCGGCAGTTCCTGCTGGACGCACGGCTGCGCGCGGTGCTGGAGGCGCTGTTCGAGGAGGAGGTGCTGGCCGCACAGAGCATGTTCTACTTCAAGCCGCCCGGTGCGCGCGGACAGGCGCTGCACCAGGACAACTTCTATCTCAGGGTCGAGCCGGGCACATGTGTGGCCGCGTGGGTGGCGTGCGAGCCGGTCGACCGGGACAACGGCGGTCTCGACGTCGTCCCGGGAACCCACCGGATGGACCTGTTCTGCCCCGAAGTGGCCGACGCCGGGCTGTCGTTCGCCCGTGAGTACGTCCCGCCGCCGCCCGGTCTGACGCCGGTGCCGGTGGATCTGGCGCCGGGTGACGTGCTGTTCTTCAACGGCAGCCTGGTGCACGGCTCGGGGCCCAACCGCAGCGCCGACCGCTTCCGGCGCACCTTCATCGGCCACTACGTGGGCCGCTCGGCCGAGCGCATCGGCGCCTACTACCGGACGCTGACGATGTCGGGGGCGCGGCTGCCGCTGCCGGAGAGCGAGGGCGGGGGTCCGTGCGGCACGGAGTTCGCGCCGCACGGACCGCACTGACCGGTCAGTGGCCGCTGATCGCGCGGGGCGAGTACGGCTGCTCCAGTTCCTCGATCTCCTTCTCGCTGAGCTTCAGTTCGACGGCGGCCACCGCGTCCTCGATGTGGTGCGGCTTGGCGGCGCCGACGATCGGTGCCGCCACGGTGTCCTGGTGCAGCAGCCAGGCGAGGGCCACCTGGGCGCGCGGCACGCCCCGCTCGCCGGCGATCCGGGTGACGGCCTCGACGATCGCGTGGTCGCTCTCCAGATAGAGCCTGCTGCCGAAGTCGTCGTTCGCGCTGCGCCCGGTCACCGCGCCCCAGTCACGGGTGAGCCGGCCGCGGGCGAGCGGGCTCCACGGCAGCACGCCGACGCCCTGGTCCGCGCACAGGGGCAGCATCTCCCGCTCCTCCTCGCGGTAGAGCAGGTTGTAGTGGTTCTGCATGGACACGAACTTCGTCCAGCCGTGCCGCTCGGCGGTGTACTGCGCCTTGGAGAACTCCCACGCGTACATCGAACTCGCCCCGATGTAGCGGACCTTGCCCGCCTTCACCAGGTCGTGCAGCGCCTCCATCGTCTCCTCGACGGGGGTCGCGTGGTCGTAGCGGTGGATCTGGTACAGGTCGACGTAGTCGGTGCCGAGGCGGCGCAGGCTGTGGTCGATCTCGCTCATGATGGCCTTGCGGGACAGGCCGGCCCCGTTGGGACCCGGCCGCATCCGGCCGTTCACCTTGGTGGCGAGCACGATCTCGTCGCGGTGGGCGAAGTCCCGCAGGGCCTTGCCGACGATCTCCTCGCTGGTGCCGTCCGAGTAGACGTTCGCGGTGTCGAAGAAGTTGATGCCCGCCTCCAGCGCCTGCCGGATCAGCGGGCGGGACGCCTCCTCGTCCAGGGTCCATTCGTGCGTGCCACGGTCAGGCAGTCCGTAGGTCATGCAGCCCAGACAGATCCGCGAGACGTCCAGGCCCGTGGAACCGAGCTTCACGTACTGCATCGTTGCTGCTCCTGCCTTCGGGACGATGGTCACGGCCGAGCCTACGACGTGAGGCGGGGCCGGCTTGACGTCCGGAGCGCACGGGCGATGTGATCCTGACACGGACCCGCGCCGCCCGGCGCGGGCAGGACGGAGAAGACGTGCCCCCGACGGGTGTTCACCGCGCCAGGGGGCCGCGCACGGCCCTGGGCGCCCTGGCAGCGGCCCTGATCGTCGCGGTGACGGCACTGTCCGGCTGCGCGTCCGGCGAGCGGGAGAAGGAGGGCTCTGCCCAGCGCGGCACGCTGCGGCTGCCCCCACGGCACGCCGGGTTCGACTACCAGATCGGCGGCGCCTATCCCCCGCCCGCAGGCGTGCGGATCGTCAGCCGCGACCGGTCGGACTCCCCCGCGCCGGGCCTGTACAACATCTGCTACGTCAACGCGTTCCAGGTCCAGCCTGCCGAGCGCTCCTCCTGGCCGGCCGATCTGCTGCTGCGCGACGCGCGGGGCCGGGTCGTCATCGACGAGGACTGGAACGAGCCGCTGCTCGACATCGGCACCCCCGCCAAGCGGGAGCGGGTGGCGCGGCGGGTCGACCACTGGATCGACGGCTGCGCGGACAGGGGCTTCGACGCCGTGGAGCCCGACAACTACGACAGCTACACCCGCTCGCACCGGCTGCTCACCGCGTCCGACGCGACGGCGTTCATGCGCCTGCTGTCCCGGCACGCGCACACCCGGCGGCTGGCCGTCGGGCAGAAGAACACCGCGGAGCTGGCCGGGCGGCGCGAGCGGGCCGGGCTGGACTTCGCGGTGACGGAGGAGTGCGGGCAGTACGACGAGTGCGAGGTGTACGCGAAGGCGTTCGACGACCGGGTGGTGGACATCGAGTACACCGACGCCGGCCTGCGCGCGGCCCGCGCCCGCTGGGGCGACCGGCTGAGCATCGTCCGCCGTGACCGGGACGTGTCCACACCGGGCAGCGCCGGGTACGTCCGCGAGGTGCGCCAGGGCGGTCACTGACCTCGGCTGCCCTCCGGCGGTACGGCGGGCCGGGCGCCGTACCGCCGGACGGCCGTCAGCCGGTGCTGTCCCTCACCGTGATCGCGCTGACCGGGCAGGCGCGGGCCGCCGCCCGGACCATGGGGTCGCCCCCGCCGTCCTCGTGTCCGGGCACGAGCGTGCTGTAGCCGTCGTCGTCCTGGGTGAAGACGCCCGGCGCGGCCAGTGCGCACTGCCCGGCGCCGATACAGACGTCCTTGTCGATGTCGATGTGCATGAGCAGAGCCTCTTACCAGGTCACGGGGAGTTCCAGCATCCCTTGGATCGTGTCGCCGGGTTTGAACGGGATGTCCTTTGCCGGCACGGCCAGCCGCAGCTCCGGCAGCCGGGTGAACAGGCTGCCCAGGGCGACCTCCAGTTCCGCGCGGGCCAGGTTCTGGCCCAGGCACTGGTGGATGCCGAAACCGAAGGCGACGTGGTGGCGGTCGGGACGGTGGAAGTCCAGGGCGTCGGGGTCGTCGTACACGGACGTGTCGCGGTTGATCACCGACGTCCCGAAGAGCACGCCGTCGCCGGCCCGGATCGTGGTGCCGGCGATCTCGATGTCCTCCAGCGCCACCCGCTGCAGCCCCTCGGCGATGGACAGCATCCGCATCAGCTCCTCCACGACGGCGGGCAGCAGCGCGGGGTCGGCGCGCAGCTCGGCCAGCCGGCCGGGGTGCCGGAGCAGGGTGTAGGTGCCGAGGGAGATCATGTTGGCGGTGGTCTCATGACCGGCGACCAGCAGGATGACGGCCAGCGACACGGCGTCGGCCCGGTCCAGCTGCCCCGCGCGGAGCCGGTCGTGGACCAGCTCGTCGAGGATGCCGTCGCCGGGCTCGGCCTCCTTGGCCTTGGCGTCGATCAGTGCGCCGAGGTAGTCCTCCAGCCGGTTGCGGGCCTGCACCGTGTCGGCGGCGGTCGGGCCGCGCAGCAGCCGGCGGGACTGCTCCTCGAAGAACTCGTGGTCGGCGTACGGCACGCCGAGCAGGCCGCAGATCACCATGGACGGCACGGGCAGCGCGAAGGCGGAGACCAGCTCGGCGGGCGGGCCCTGCGCGATCATGGCGTCCAGGAGTTCGTCCACGATCCGCTGGATCCAGGGGCGCAGCGCCACCGCGCGTTTGACGGTGAACGACGGGATCAGCATCCGCCGCTGCCGGTGGTGTTCGGGGTCGTCCACCCCGAGCAGGGCGACCCTGCGGTCGCGGCCGGCCTGGAACCGGGGCGTGGGCACGGGGAAACCGGGGTGGCGGCGCTCGGTGGACAGGCGGGGGTCGGCGAGCAGGGCGCGGGCGGCGAAGTACCCGGTGACCAGCCAGACCTCGCGGCCGTCGTAGAGGGTGACGCGGGACAGGGGGCGCCCGTCGCGCAGCGGGTCGTAGCCGGTGGGCGGGTGGTAGGGGCAGGTGCGGTCCTGGGGGAAGGCGACGGGGTCGGGCGGGGCAGCCGGGCCGGAGATGTCCGTCAGTTCCGTCATGGGAAGACCTCGCAGACGAAGAAGTGCGTCGTGCCGATCTTCATTAGATGCCCCAGGCACCTATGGGTCGACGCCAAGTTCGGCCACTTCGGTGACCTTCGTCATCTGGCCGAAGTACCCGGGGTCCTACGGACGGAAACCGGCCACGGCCGCGTGCGGCTCGCGGGCCGCGGCCGGCCGGGTGCCGCCTCGTCGGGCCTGGTCACGGCGGCCGGGCGCCGTGCTCGCCGGGGGTGAAGGCACGGGCGACGGCGAGTTGTCCTCGTGCCCGTGGTGCCGTACGAGCGGGCCGTCCCGGATGGCGAGGTGCCGGCCGGCCGCGAGAGCGCGGGCGTGGTGGGCGGCCGGCTGCCGGCAGTGGGCGGGGGTGGCGCGGTGCCGGATCCACGGCGTGTCGGCGCGGCCTCCTCCTCGGGCCAGTCCAGGGGCCAGTCCCAGCCCTCCGCGTACAGCTCGGGGATCCGCTCCGGACCGCCCTGGCCGATCCTGCGCAGGAGTTCCCGGACGACGGCGCGGGTCGCGGCGGTGCGGTCGGCGGACACGGGTGGTTCCCTCCCCGGGTGGGCGGTGACCGGGACGCGGAACACTGTGCCGCGCGCGGCACAGGCGGCGCGATGACCTAGGAGGTCATCGCCGCGGACGAAGAGCGATCACTCCATCGGCTCCATCGGCGCGCGGTACGGATGATTCGGGGTGTCACTGCTGTTGTGGCAGTGGCAGGCAGCCGTTTGGACCGACGAAGGGAACGGAATCCATGCCTCTTGAGGGCGAGTACGAGCCCAGCCCGACGCAGTGGGTGCGCGAGCAGGTCGAGTTGTACGAGAGCTCGGGCGGGACGAAGGGGACGACGCTGCTCGACACCGGGCTGCCCGTGATCGTGCTGACCACCCGGGGTGCGAAGAGCGGGAAGATCCGCAAGACGCCGTTGATGCGGGTGGAGCACGGGGGCCGGTACGCGGCGGTCGCCTCCCTCGGCGGCGCGCCCCGGCATCCGGTCTGGTACTTCAACGTGAAGTCCGACCCGCATGTCGAGCTGCAGGACGGCCCGGTGAAGCGGGACATGCGGGCCCGCGAGGTCACCGGGGCCGAGAAGGCCGAGTGGTGGGAGCGGGCGGTGGCCGCGTACCCGGCGTACGCCGACTACCAGAAGAACACGTCCCGGGAGATCCCGGTCTTCGTGCTGGAGCCGCTCGACGAGAGCTGACGGACGTTCTCGACGAGCGCTGATTCGGGTCGGAGACCGCTCCATTTCAGAAAAATCTGTTTCGGGGAGGTGTGAACCGTCCTTTGGACGGGCACTGGTGCGTCAGGCCCCGCCGCGTTCCCCCGTCGCGGCGGGGCTCTCTCGTGCCTCGCCCGCCGGCCGGTCGGTGACGTCGAGGAAGATCTGGTCGGCGTCGGGGAACGTCTGGGCGAGGGACCGCTTGATGCGTACGGCGACCTCCTCGACGCGTTCGCTGTCCAGGCCCGGCACCAGGTCGACCCGGGCGGCGACCAGCATGGAGTCGAGGCCCATCTTCATCGTGAACAGCGCCTCCACGCTGTCGATCTCCGGCTGCGCCCGCAGCAACGCGCGGATCCTGCCGCTCAGCTCCGGGTCGGCGGCCTCCCCGATCAGCTGGGCGCGGGCGTCGCGGCCGAGCCGGTAGGCGACGTAGACCAGGAGCAGGCCGATCGCCAGCGAGGCGGACGCCTCCCAGACGACCTGCCCGGTCACCATGTGCAGCACCATCCCGACCAGGGCGAGGGTCACGCCGAGCACCGCCGTGCCGTCCTCGGCGACCACCGTGCGCAGCGCCGGGTCGCGCAGCGCGCTCAGGCCACCGCCCTGCCGGCGCACCTGGTGCAGGGCCCGCAGCAGCGAGACACCCTCGGCGACCAGGGCCACACCCAGCACGATCAGACCCGCCACATAGCCGCTGAACCTCTCCTCGGCGCCGCTGCCGAGAGCCTGGACGCCCTGGAAGAAGGAGAAGCAGCCGCCCATGACGAAGATGCCCACGGCGGCGAGCAGGGACCAGAAGAAGCGCTCCTTGCCGTAGCCGAAGGGGTGCCGGGTGTCGGCGGGGCGGCGGCTGCGGCGCAGGGCGGCCAGCAGGAAGACCTCGTTGAGGCTGTCGGCGACCGAGTGCGCGGCCTCCGACAGCAGCGCGGGCGAGCCCGCGAGGACACCGCCGACCGCCTTGGCGACGGCGATCACCAGATTGGCGGCGAGCGCCACGAGGACGGTGACCTTGGTGTGCCGGTCGCCCTCGGCACCGGCTCGACCGCCGGGGTCGGCGCCGGCGTGGGTGCGTGCGGATTCCGGTACGCCGTCCTGGTGGTGTGCCGACGGCGCTTCCGGGCGCGACGCAGGGGGGCGTGGCGCTTTCCGGTCCGTGGCGTGGGCCGGTGCCGGTGCGCCGTCCGGGGCGTGTACCGGTCGTGTTCCGTTGTCCTCGGCCGTCCGTGCGGCCGACTCCCGTTCCGAGGATGTCCCGCTCATCTCTCGGCGCTTGCCCCCGACCGGGCCGCTCACACCGTGCGAGCCGTGTGAAACGGGGAACGCGGTGGCCAGGACCACCCGTGCGGCGAGGAGGAGACATGAGCGGCGACGGCAACCGCGCCTACGGACACCGGACTTTCCGCCGGTCCAGGAGCCACTTCCCGGACCGGATCACCGTCGACGGCCGGGACGGCTGGCCGGTCGAGGCCGGCCGCTACCGGCTGGTGGTCTCCCGCGCCTGTCCGTGGGCGAGCCGCGCGGTGATCTCACGCCGGCTGCTGGGGCTGGAGGACGCGCTCTCGATGGCCATCGCCGATCCGGTCCAGGACGACCGCAGCTGGCGGTTCACCCTGGACCCGGACGGCCGGGACCCGGTGCTCGGCATCCGGTTCCTCAGCGAGGCCTACGACAAGCGGGAGACCGGCTACCCGGGCGGGGTGAGCGTGCCCGCGATCGTGGACGTCCCCAGCGGACGGCTGGTCACCAACGACTACCAGCGGATCACCCTGGACCTGGCCACCGAGTGGACGGCCCTGCACCGCGCCGGCGCGCCGGACCTCTACCCGGCCGACCGGCGCGACGAGATCGACCAGGTGATGGCCGAGGTCTACGAGGACGTGAACAACGGGGTGTACCGGGCCGGGTTCGCCACGCACCAGAAGGAGTACGAGGAGGCGTGCACGGCCGTGTTCCGGCGGCTGGAACTCCTCGGCGAGCGGTTGTCCGGGCAGCGCTATCTGGTCGGTGACACCCTCACGGAAGCGGACGTCCGGCTGTTCACCACGCTGGTCCGGTTCGACGCGGTCTACCACGGCCACTTCAAGTGCAACCGCTGGAAGCTGGCGGAGCACCCGGTGCTGTGGGCGTACGCCCGGGATCTGTTCCAGACGCCGGGGTTCGGTGACACGGTCGACTTCGACCACATCAAGCGGCACTACTACCAGGTGCACACCGGTATCAACCCCACCGGCATCGTGCCGCTCGGCCCGGACCTCGGCGGCTGGCTGAGCCCGCACGGCCGCGCCGAGCTGGGGGGCCGGCCGTTCGGTGACGGCACGCCCCCGGGGCCGGTGCCCCCGGGCGAACGGGTGGCCGAGCAGGGACGGCCCGCATGAGGGCCGATTGACGAGGAAGTAGTCACACATGGCCAAGAACAAGAAGAAGAAGCTCCCTCTCGTCTACCAGCCGGTCGGCTTCGTGCTCAGCTGGGCGGGCGGCGCGCTGGCCGGTATGGCCTTCCGCAAGGCGTGGATGGCGATCCGGCACGAGGAGGACGCCCCCGACGCCCTGGACCCGGACCGCGGCTGGGGCGAGATCCTGCTGGCCGCCGCGGTCCAGGGCGCGATCTTCGCGGTGGTGCGCAGCGCCGTGGACCGCACCGGCGCGAAGGCCATCGCCCGGTCGACGGGCGTGTGGCCGACGACCGACAAGGGCGGCCGGGACTGACCGGACCGACCACTTTCGTGCTCCGGCGCCCCGGCCAGCCCCCGTCGCGGCGCCGGGGTTCAGCCCTGCCCCACCGCCTCAGCACCGCTGCGCCGCCGCCGTCGATCAGCTTCCCTGCGCGCCACGGCCCGGCCCGCACCCGGCACCGCCGGCCGGCCACGCTCCGGCACCCTCGGCCGGCCGCCGCCTGCCCCTCCGCCGCGGCCCCGTCGCTCAGCCGCGCCGGGCGCCACACGTCGCCGGCCCGGCCCGAGGCCGGCCCCGATCCCCCACCGCCGGCCGATCCGCCCTCGGCGCCAGTCGGTCACCCCGGGCGCAGCGCCTCACACCACTGCGCCGCCCTCAGCCACCTTCGCTCCGCCGTCCCGGCCTTCACCCTCTCAGTCACCCCTGCTTCGGTGCTGTCGGCGGCAGCAGGCGCAAGGTGAAGGAGTGGCCGGCGGGGTCGGCGTAGCCTCGTTCCTCGTACGGGCCCGCCGCGTCCCTGGTCTCGATCGGCCGGCCGCCGAGTCCCACCACGCGTCGCTCGGCCTCGTCCAAGTCCTCGACGAGGAAGTCGAGATGGACCTGGAGGGAGTTCTCCGGGCGCGGCCAGCTGGGCGGGGTCGCGTTGACGTCCCGCCGGAAGGCCAGCCGTACGCCGTCGGCGCCCCTGATCTCCACCAGGTTGGCGGACGCGCTCGCCCGCTCTCCGTCCAGTAACTGCCGGTAGAACTCGGCGAGTTTCTCGGGCTCGGCGCAGTCCAGCACGACCACGCCCGCTTTCACCAGTGTCATCGGTCCTCCCGGGAAGTGTCCTCTCCCCAGCGGATATCCCCGGCCCCCGGATTCAGTCGGCGGGCAGCCACTGTCCGTCGCGCATCAGCTCCCGGCCGCGCAGCTCGTTCTCCTCGCGCCAGGCCTGGATCCGCTCGGGGAAGACCCTGAAGTACAGGTAGCGGGCGGCCAGTCGGCGCGGGTCGAAGCCGGTCTTCCCGGCGAAGACCTCGGCGTCCTCCTCGGGCAGGTCCTCGGGCGTCACCGCGCGGACGCTGCCGTCGACCAGGACGACGTCCCGGGTGGGGCCGATGCCGAGCCGGGCACGGCCGGTGGCCACGAGATTGCGGCCGGTGGGGCTGTCCGCCGGGGTGGCGATCAGCAGGCAACTGCCGTCCCACACGAACGACAGGGGCACGAGATACCGCGCTCCGCCGTCGGGGCCGGCGGTGGCGACCCATGCGTCGACGTCGTGATCCAATCGGTGCAGGGTGTCCTTCTTGCGCTGTTCGGCGGTGCGGGCGGGGGGCGGGGTCATGGCGTACGGCCTCCTCTGCGTCATCGTTCCGATCAGTGTGGCCGTGGGTCCCCGGTCCACGCACGGAGTCGCTCAAGGCGTGTCCGGGTGACGGGGTGGGGGACCCCACGAGCACACGGTCGGCCTGTCGCGCACCGGTTCTCCGGCCACCTCCCACCGACCGATCCGGAAAGGCATCATGCACGCTCATCCCCTCTTCACCGGCGGCCCCGTCCTCACCCCCGAGGGCCGCACGGCGAGCGCCGTGGCCGTCACCGGCGACCGGATCGGCGCCGTCGGCCACGCCGGGGTGCGCGAACTCGCCGGGCCCCGTGCGGGGGTGGTCGACCTCGCCGGGCGGCTGCTGCCGCCCGGGCCGCGCACGAGCCGCGGACGGACGAGCTGAGGATCCCGTTCCTCGGACCCGAACGGGCCGCCCGGCAGTACCCGTTCGGGCGTTGCCGCGCTCCGGGGCACGGCTCGCCGCGGGCAGCGACCGGCCGGTGAGCAGCCCCGATCCGCTCCAGGGCGTCCATGTCGCGGTCAACCGGGCCGAGCCGGGCGGCACCGGGCCGCTGTTCCCGCCGGACGAGCGGCTCCGCCTCACCGACGCGCTGACGGCGTACACGGCCGGGTCGGCGTACGTGAACCACCTGGACGACGCCGGCCGGGTGGCCGTGGGCGCGCTCGCCGACCTCGTGGTCCCGGACCGCGACCCGTTCACCGGGCCGCCGGAGTCGATCGCGCCGGGACGACTGTGGCAGTGACCTCCGTGGAAGGCGCGTGCGTGTACGCCGCGCAGTGAGTACGGGCGCGGGCCGTTCCCCGGCTGCGGGTGCGCGGTGGCCGGTCGCGCAGTTCCCCGCGCCGGTCAGTCGCAACCGACGCCCTCCTTCACCAGCGGCCACGCCTCCACCCCGTGGTCCGTGCGGACGTACGCCGTCGCCTTGTCCGCCGTCAGCCACAGCCGCCGGCCGCGGTAGTGGTACCCGGTGTCCCGGGCGTCCGCGGGCATGCGGATCTTCGCGCGGTAGGGCGCCCGGAGCAGCCCGTCCCGGCCCAGCACGCCATGGGGGTCACGGGCGTAGGTCCGGTCGTCCAGGGCGAGGAAGCCGGCCGACTGCCAGCCGCAGTGCTCCGGCCCCGACGAGCTGTGCAGCCGGGTCACCGGCACCCGCCGGCCCGCACGGTCGGTCCAGATCTGCCAGGCCGTGGTGGCCGTGAAGCTCTCCGGGAGTTCGGCCGGGTCACAGGAGGCGTTCGTCTCCGGACCCCAGCCGGGCCGGTCCTTCTGGTCCTTGGCCACCACGACGGCCACCTTGGTGCGGCCGTCCACGTCGTAGGAGTACAGGACCCGGTCCGCCTCCTCGCGTTCCACGCGGTACCCGTGGTCGGGCTCCTCCGGCTGCACCGTGTCGAAGTAGAGGGCCAGCCCCTCCTCCGGGGTGTCCCCGCCGTCGGACCTGCTCCAGCCGTCGGGTCCGGAGCCCTCGAAGATCTCCCCGTCGCACTCCAGCGCCCGGCCGGCCGCCCCCGAGGCCAGGCGCAGCGCCCGGGGCGTGCTCTCGTCGAGTTCCTCGGTCGGTACGTCGAGCGGACCGCCGTAGGGCGCCGCCGGAGGGGTGCCCTTCACCACCAGGTCCGGCCGGGGCCCGTCGTCGCACCCCGCGACCGCCACCGCCGTCAGGACCGCCACCGCCACGAGCCCTCTGCGCATGTCCGCCCCTGTTCTCCCGTGCCCTGTGCGGTCCTTCGACGCCGGGGCCGGACGGAACGTTCAGCGGGTCCGCTGGAAGGTCCTCCGGTAGGCCTGCGGGGACACCCCGATCGCCGCGTGCAGGTGCTGGCGCAGCGAGGCGCCGGTGGCGAAGCCGACCTCGGTGGCGATCCGGTCCACCGGCAGGTCACTGGCCTCCAGCAGCTGCCGGGCGCGGGCCACCCGCTGCTGGATCAGCCAGCGGCCGGGGCTGAGGCCGACCTCGTCGCTGAAGCGGCGGGCGAAGGTGCGCAGGCTCATCCGGGCGTGCCCGGCGAGGTCCGCCAGGGTGAGCGGCTCGTCCAGCCGCTCCAGCGCCCAGGCACGGGTCGCGGCCGTGCTGGCGGCGCCGCTCTCGGGGACCGGCTGCTCGATGTACTGGGCCTGGCCGCCGTCCCGGAACGGGGGCACGACACAGCGGCGGGCGACGGCGTTCGCCAGCTCGCTGCCGTGGTCGCTGCGGACGATGTGCAGGCAGATGTCGACGCCGGACGCCGCGCCGGCGGAGGTCAGGATGCGGCCGTCGTCGACGAAGAGGACGTCCGGGTCGAGGTCCACCTGGGGGTAGCGGCGGCGGAACAGGTCGGCCACCTGCCAGTGGGTGGTCGCCCGGCGGCCGTCTAGCAGTCCGGCCTCGGCGAGGACGAAGGCGGCCGTGCAGATGGAGACGATCCGGGCGTCCGGGCGGATCCGGCCGAGCGCGGCGGCGACCTCCGCCGGCAGCTCGGTGGGGATGTGGGGCGTCGCCATGGAGGCGACGACCACCGTGTCGGCCGTCTCCAGGATCTCGGGGCCGTGGGCGACACCGATGGTGAAGTCGGCGTCGGTGCGCACCGGGCGGCCGTCGACCGTGCAGGTGAACACCTCGTAGTGACCGTCGGCCGCGCCGAAGATGCGACTGGGGATGCCCAGCTCGAAGGGGTAGACGCCGTCGAGGGCCAGGACGACCACGCGTTCGGGACCAGGTGTGCCACGCATGGCACGATCCTATCGGAGGTTGACCTTCATGCCATTTCCCGGCCGGGCGGACTTCGGCAGGCTGGGTGACCATGAGCGATGTGAACAACACGATGCGAGCCATCAGCCAGGACGTCCTCGGCGGTCCCGAGGTCCTGAAGGAAGTACGGGTCGAGCGGCCGAAGCCGCGCCCGAACGAGGTGCTGGTCCGGGTGCGGGCCGCCGGGGTGAACCCCACCGACTGGAAGCACCGGGCCACCGGCGGGTTCCTGGGCCGGCCCCCGTTCGTCCTCGGCTGGGACGTCTCCGGCGAGGTCGCGGAGGCCGGGATCGGAGTGGCCGCCTTCCGGCCTGGCGACGAGGTGTTCGGCATGCTGCCCTACCCCTTCGGCCACGGCTCGCACGCCGAGTACGTCACTGTCCCGGCGCGGGCGCTGGTGCACAAGCCGGCCTCCCTGGACCACGTGCAGGCGGGCGCGCTGCCGCTGGTGTCCCTGACCGCCTGGCAGGCGCTGACCGAGCACGCGGACGTCGGTCCGGGGCAGCGGGTGCTGATCCACGCGGCGGCCGGCGGGGTCGGCCATGTGGCCGTGCAGATCGCCAAGGCGCGCGGGGCGTATGTGATCGGGACGGCGAGCGCGGGCAAGCACGACTTCCTGCGGGAGATCGGTGTGGACGAGCCGGTCGACTACCGCACGACGGATGTCACGGAGGCGGTGCGGGACGTCGACGTCGTCCTGGACACCCTGGGCGGTGACACCTCCGTGCGCTCGCTGCGGGTGCTGCGGCCGGGCGGTGTCGTGGTGTCGATCCTGCCGGTGGGCTCGGAGGAGTTCTACGAGGAGGCCGAGCGGCTCGGCGTACGGGCGGTGCGGATGCTGGTCGACGCCGACCGGGCCGGGATGCGGGCGGTCGCGGAGCTGGCGGAGTCCGGCCGGCTGAAGGCGACGATCGCCGGGACGTTCCCGCTGGCCGACGTGGCGAAGGCGCACGAGCTGGGAGACACCGGGCGGACGACGGGCAAGCTGGTGCTGGTGGCGGACTGAGCGCGCCGCGCCGACACGCCACAAACTCGAAGACATATGTCAATCGAACATGCTCAAATTCCTTCCATCGAGGGTAACTTGACGATCGGGAAGCGACGTCCGGGCGCGGGTGGGAGGTGGTGGCGAGGTGCGACACGAACCCGTACCTCTCCCCCGGCAACTGGGCATGTACGCCTACCGCGGGCACACGGTGCTGGAGTTCCGGGGTGAGATCGACATCGCTTCGGCGACGGAGATCGGCCCGTTCGTCGACCGGGCCACCGACCGGCCCGGGGCCCGGGTCGTCATCGACCTGCGGCCCGTGGAGTTCTTCGACTGCTCGGGGCTGCGGCTGCTGTACCGGGCGCGCGTCCGGGTGCTGGAGCGCGGCGGACAGCTGCACCTCGTGTGCACGCACCCGCTGACGCTGCGTGTGTTCCGGGCCACCGGTCTGTCCCGGCTGCTGCCCCCGCATCCGAGCCTGGAGGCGGCCCTGGCCCCCTCCGGGGCCGCGTCCGGCTCACTGTGACACCGGCTGCCGCCGGGAACCGGCGTGTTCACTGACGCCGTGCTGTGCCAGCCGACGCCCGGCTGACCGTGGTGCACGGCGCGGCGGCGCACTCGGGACGCGGTCGTGCGGGCGCCGGCGCCGGGCGGCTGGTTCACCGCCTTGGCCTGTCCGCATGCCGCCGGGCCGGCGGCTCGTCGCCGAACTCCGGGACCGCTTCGCCCCGGTGGCCCGCAGCCCGGTCGTGCGGCCGTATCCGCCGCCCGCCGGCCTTCGCGCACCGGGCGGAGTCGCCCCGGCGCTGACCGCCGCGCCTACGTCATGCGTGCGATTCCGCCGACGCACCGGCCTGTTCCGTCTGTTGACGGGCATGCGGTCAACAGGAAGGAGGACCGTCGCGATGACGACTTCCGTGAGGCGCCTGCCGGGCTGGGCCAAGGCGGTGGCGGCACTCGTGCTGGTGCTCGCCGTCCTGTTCGCCGGTATCCGGCTGGCCGTACTGCCCGGTATCAAGGACCTGTTCGGCACCGAGACCCACGACCGCTCCGGACCGGCTCTCCTCAAGTCCATCCAGGACATGAGCCGTTACGACGCCGCGTCGGGCAACTTCCAGGTCGTCGTGGACCTGGACAAGGACGCGAAGTTCCTGCCCGACGCCATCCGCGGCACCCGCACGCTGTACGTCGGCGCGGGCACCGTGGACGCCTACGTCGATCTGGGCCGGGTCGGCGAGAAGGACGTGACGGTCGACGACGACCGTACGTCCGCCACCATCCGGCTGCCGCACGCGCGGCTCGGCAGGCCGGCCCTGGACCCCGACCACTCCTACACCGTGTCCAAAGAGCGCGGGCTGCTGGACCGGCTCGGTGACCTGTTCTCCGACAACCCCAACGGCGAGCAGGCCGTGCAGCAGCTCGCCGTCCGGCACATCGCGGACGCGGCGCGCACCAGCGGGCTGACCGCCCGGGCCGAGCGCAACACCACCGGCATGCTCCAGGGCCTGCTGCGCTCCCTCGGCTTCACGGAGGTGCACATCGCGTACGGCACCTGATCAGGGGCCGAGAATCCCCGGCAGGGCCAGCGCCCCCAGCACGGTGGCGCCCACCAGCAGCCAGGCCACGTAGTCGCCGACGTGCCCGGACTGCAGCCGCCTGAGGGGTGCGGCCCAGTCGGGGGCGGCGACCCAGCTCGGACGGCTGACGGCGAGGCCGGCCAGCGCCACGGCCAGCACCGTGGAGGCCACGCCCAGCAGGACCCCGGGCAGGGTCCAGTGCGCGGAGGCGTGGGCACCGCCCGAGCCGGCCGCGTTGACGGAGCGCGCGACCAGGGCGCCGAAGCCGGGGGCCACCCCGACGGCGAGGGCGGCGGCGAGCAGCACGGCGGGCACGGTCGTCATCGTGTCCGGGATCCGGCGCAGCAGGCCGTACGTCTCGGGTTCCTCGTCGGAGCCGCCGGTCTCGTACTCCGCGTCCTCGGGGCGCGGCCCGAGGCCCAGGAAGACGCGGCCGGTGACGCGCAGGACCGCGCCGGCGGTGATCGCGGACGCGGCCACGTACACCACGGTGAGCGGGCCGCCGACCGCCTCCTCGGTGATCGCCTTGCCCAGCGCCGTACCGAACGGCGGCAGGCCGGCCAGGCCGAGGGCGCCGGCAGTGAACATCAGGGCGGTGGCGCGCAACCGCCCCCGGGCCCGGCCGTGCAGCGCGTGCTCGTCGACGCTGCCGAACCGGTCCAGCAGGGCGCCCGCACAGGCGAACAGCGCGGCCTTCACGCCGGCGTGGCCGAGGAGGTACAGGGCGACCCCGTCGTCGCCCTCGGGGGTGAGGACGCCGAGGCCGACGAGGAACAGGCCGGTGTGGGCGACGGTGGAGTAGGCGAGGAGCCGTTTGATGTGCCGCTGGTACCAGCACATGACGGCACCGGTCACGGCCGTGAGGGCGCCGAGCGTCACCAGGGCGCGGGTCAGGTCGGCGGCGGGGATGCCGCCGGGCCCGGCGAAGACGGTGCCGTACACCCGCCACACGCCGTAGGCACCGAGTTCGACCATGACGCCGGACAGGAGCATGCAGACCGGGGTGGGGGCGACGGCGTGCGCGTCCGGGAGCCAGAAGTGGAACGGCACGGCCGCCGCCTTCACCAGCAGCCCGGTCAGCACCAGCACGAAGGAGGCGAGGACCAGCGCGTCCGGCCCGCCCTGCCCGGCCGCGGCGTCCAGCCCGCGGCCGATCTTCGCCATGGCCAGTTCGCCGGTACGGGCGTACAGCAGGGCGATGCCCATCAGCATCGCGTACGCACCGAGGGAGTTGACGATCCCGAAGGTCAGGGCGCCCTGGACGGCCTTGGCCTCGTCGATGCGGTAGCCGGTCAGGGCGTAGGCGACCACGCTCATCAGCTCGAAGAACACGAACGCGTTGAACAGGTCGCCGGCTACGGAGAAGCCGCACATGGCGCCCTGGAAGACCAGCATCAGCGCGGTGAAGGAACCGGTGCGGTCGCGCGGGGGCTCGTCGAAGTAGCGCCAGGAGTCGGCGAGTGCGGCCAGGGTGAGCAGTGAGGCCAGCGCGGCCATGCCGAGCGCCGGGCCGTCCCCGGTCACGAGGATGCCGACGCTCTCGCCGTCGACGGGCAGCCAGCCGCCGGCCCACTCGACCATCGGCGGCGCCGAGTTCAGCAGCAGGACCAGCGCGAGGGCGGCCGTACCGCCGGAGACGACGAACCCGGTGATCTCGGCGGCGACCCTGGGGAGATGGCGGCCCGTGGCCACGAGCAGGGCGGCGCCGAACAGCGGGACCGCGACGAGCAGCGGGATCAGGTGGTGCATCAGCCGCGCAGCTCCCGCAGTTCGTCGGGGTCGACCGTGCCGTGCCGTTTGGCGATCTGCAGGACAAGGGCGAGCAGCAGCGCGGTGACGGTGGCGCCGACGACGATGTCGGTGAGGGTAAGGGCCTGCACCACCGGGTCGACCACCGGCCGGGAGCCGGGCTTCATGTCGGAGAACACGGGCGCGGTGGCGCCGTCGCGGTAGCCGACCGCCAGCAGCAGGACGTAGGTGGCGGACTGGCACACCGCGAGGCAGCCGACGGCGTGGATGAGGTTCCGGCTGGTGGCGAGCCCGTAGCAGCCCGTCAGGAAGATGTAGGCGGCGACCAGGTACGGAAGGACGTGCATCATGGTGTTCCCTTCCCGTGCTCCTCCTCGATGTCCACGGCCTGGTCGAGGAAGTGGGCGAGCAGGACGACGACCGCGCTCGCCACTTCCATGCCGATGGCCGCGTTCAGCAGGGGGACGGTGCCGCCGGACGACAGCGTGTTGAACGTGCCGTACGGCAGCAGGGTGTTGGCCAGGAACGCGGTGCCGGCCAGGACTCCGGCGGCGCCGAGCACGAGGTAGGAGGAGACGGCGACGGCGTCGGTGGTCTCGTAGACGCCGAGCGGGCGGACGCGTTCCAGCGCGTGGTGGTCGGCGCCGAGGTAGAGCAGGTGCAGGGCGGTCGCGGCGACGACCCCTCCCTGGAAGCCGCCGCCGGGGCTGAGCTGGCCGTGGGCGATGACGTACAGGCCGGTGACCAGGGCGACGGGCAGCACGAGCAGGGCGTAGCGGCGGACCGGGCGGGCCACGTCGGCGGGTTCGGGCCGCGCCCGGTGCTCGTCGCGGGCCTCGCGCAGCAGCACCACGCAGCCGAGAACGGCGGCGAACAGGATGCTCATCTCGCCGAGGGTGTCGTACGCGCGCTGGTCGAAGTTGACGGAGGCGATGGTGTTGGCGGTGTGCCGGGAGAGAGAGGCGTGGACGGCGCGGTCACCGTACGGGTGCCGGGGCCCGCCGAATCCGGGCAGGCCGAGACAGGCCGCGACGAGCAGGGCGGCCAGGCCCGCGCCGCCGACGGCCACCAGCCACAGCCGCAGCCGCTTCACCCGCCCCCCTCCTTGGAGCGGCCCCGGCGTCTGACCTTGCGCACCGACAGCATGATCAGCAGGGGGGTGAGGGCGGAGCCGACAGCCAGCTGGGACAGGCCGACGTCCGGGGCCTGGAGCACGGTGAACAGCGCGGCCAGCAGCACGCCGAGGAAGGACAGCACCAGTGCCTGGCGGGCGGGGTCGCGCTGGGCCACGGCCGCGGTGGCGGAACCGGCCACGAGCAGCAGGGCGACGACGATCACGGCGTCGGACACACGGCACCTGCCTTCGGCATGCCGGCCGGCGCGCGCCCGCCGCGTCGGACGTACCGGGCACCGGCCGCCCCCGGCGTCCCGTCAGCCACCCCGCACCCCCCGGAATCCGCCTGCCAGCGCGCGGGAGGCGATCAGGTTGCCGCTGATCAGCAGGGCGCCGATCACCAGGAGCTTCACCGTCGCGCGGCCCGGATCGCCGGCCACGCACAGGGCGAGTACGACGGCCGCGCCCAGTCCCGCCGCCGTCCAGGTCAGCGCCCACGCGCTCGGGCGCTGCCCGGCCAGGTCGTCGGAGAGCAGCCGGGCGAAGACGAGCGTGCCGACCGGGCCGAGCAGGGCGAGCAGCAGGGCGAGGTCGACGTAGGAGGGGCGGCCGTAGCCCTGGGCGAGGAGCAGCAGGGCCGGGCAGACGGCGGAGGTGGTCAGGTTCTGGGCGATGACCCTGCGGGCCGGCGGGCCGGTGGTCACGCCCCACAGGGCGGCGGCGCCTCCCCCGCCCAGCTCGACGGTCGCCGCGAGGATCCAGCCGTTCACCGCCAGGTCACCGCCCGCCGGCCGGTCCGGGCGAGAAGCGCGCCCACGGCGGCACAGCTGGCGCCGACGATCCGTTCCAGGGTGTCGACCGTGCTGATCAGCACCAGCCACAGCAGTGCCAGCACCGCCCACCAGGCGAGGAGTTCACCGGCGGCGAGGAGGACCGCGCGAGGTGCGGTACGACGGGTCATACAGCGCCTCCTCGGTCCGCTGTGCTCGGATACGCGGCGATGTGTCCGGAGTGCCGCTGGGGGCATCCAAGCACCGCCGCACCCGGGCCGGAGCGGCGGCACGCGGGTCCGCACGCGGAGTGCCCCCCAGGCGTGAACGGAAACCACGGGTGCGGGGCCGGTGGCGGGCATCCTGGGCCGCGGTGCGGGTAACCGACGTTCCGAACGCGGAAGTTGACGAGTGGAGGACCGCATGGCCCGTACCCTCCCGCGCCTGCCGGAGATCCTGCGGGGCGCCCGGAACCGGCAGCCGGCCGAGGAGGCCCGCCCCCGACCCACCCCGAAGTGGTGGCCGGCCGGGAAGGTGCGCTCCGCCTTCGCCCGGAAGCGGCACCCGGCCGAGGACACCGGGAATGGGCGGCCCGCCGAAGAGATTCGCCCCCGGCACGTGTGGCCGTTGCCCGTCCGGCTGCTGGCGATTCTCGTCGCCTTCGCCTGCATGGTGGCGTTCGCCGTCGTCCTGGCCCGCATCACGCTCCAGCCGTCACCCGCGTCGGTGCCGCTGACCCACAGCAACCTCCACCCGGGCCGCTCGCTCCAGGCCTATCTGGAACAGGCGTCGCTGCGGGACGCGGTCCGGCAGCTCGGCGGCAACGTGTTGCTCGGCGTGCCGTTCGGTGTACTGGTGCCGGTCCTCGCGCCGCGCGCCCGGGGCGCGTTCCGGGTGCTCGCGCTGACGGCCCTCGTGATGCTGATGGTGGAGCTGGTCCAGGGGGCGCTGGTCACCGGGCGGGCCTTCGACATCGACGACGTCATCCTCAACACGGCCGGGGCGCTGCTGGGCTGGCTGCTGCTGGGGCGGCGGCTCGGGCGCGGAGTGCACCGGCGCGTGCGTGAGCCGTCCGCCGGCTGATCGTCAGCGGCAGGTCTGTACCAGAGTATTGACGGCTCCTTATCTCACTCCTTAAATCAAGGGGCGCACCGCTCGAACCCCCACACGAACGGAGAGTCATGGCCTCCCCACGCCTGCTCCGCAGATGTCTTCTGGCCGCCCTGTCCGCGGCACTGATCGGCTCTGCCGCCGTCGGTCCCGCGCGGGCCGGCACCACCGCTCCCGCGGCAGCGGCCGTCACCGCCTTCTCCGACACCTTCGACGGGCCCGCGGGCGCCGCGGTCGACTCCTCGAAGTGGACCCTGGAGACCGGCGACAACGTCAACAACCACGAGCGGCAGTACTACACCTCGGGCACGAAGAACGCGGCCCTGGACGGCCAGGGCCACCTGGTGATCACGGCCCGCAAGGAGAACCCGGCCGGCTACCAGTGCTGGTACGGCAGCTGCCAGTACACCTCCGCCCGGCTGAACACGGCCGGGAAGTTCAACGCCCAGTACGGCCATGTGGAGGCGCGGATGAAGATCCCGCGCGGCCAGGGCATGTGGCCCGCGTTCTGGATGCTCGGCACACCGGTCAACTGGCCGGACTCGGGTGAGATCGACGTTATGGAGAACGTCGGCTTCGAACCCTCGACCGTGCACGGCACCATCCACGGCCCCGGCTACTCCGGCTCGGGCGGCATAGGCGCGGCCTACTCGCTGCCGAACGGGCAGGCCTTCGCGGACGCCTTCCACACCTTCGCCGTCGACTGGGCGCCCGACTCGATCACCTGGTCGGTGGACGGGAACGTCTACCAGCGCCGGACGCCCGCGGACCTGGGCGGGAAGACCTGGGTGTTCAACAAGCCGTTCTTCCTGATCCTGAACCTCGCGGTCGGCGGTTACTGGCCCGGCGACCCCGACGGCTCCACGCAGTTCCCGCAAGCGCTGGTGGTGGACTCGGTGTCGGTGACGACGAGCGACAGCGCCGCCGGTGTGCCGATCCGGGGCCTGGCGGGCAAGTGCGTGGACGTGGCCGGCGCCAACCCCGCGAACGGCACCCCGGTCCAGCTCTACGACTGCAACGGCACGGCCGCGCAGGCGTGGACGGTCGGCTCGGACGGCACGCTCCGGGCCCTCGGCAAGTGCCTCGACGTCAGCGGCGGCGGCACCGCCGACGGCACGCCCGTCCAGCTATGGGACTGCAACGGCAGCGCCGCCCAGAAGTGGGCCCTCCCGGCGGCCCGCGACATCGTCAACCCGCAGGCGAACAAGTGCCTCGACGTCACCGGCAACAACTCGGCCAACGGGACACGGCTGCAGATCTGGACCTGCACGGGCGGCGCCAACCAGAAGTGGACGGTCGGCTGAGCCCACCGCGCCGACCGGTCAGTGCAGCGTCCAGGTGTACTTGTCGCCGCCCACCCAGCGGACCGCGTCCGGGTCGTCGAGGTCGTGGATGGGGATGCCGTAGGAGGCGGCCGTCTCCAGGACGTCCGTGATGGTCCTGGCCTCACCGACCACCTGACCGTCGATCTCCATGATCCGGAAGGGCGGCTCGCCGTGCCGGCCCGGGCACACACCGAGGACCAGGATCCGCGGACGGGAGATGTGGGGAGCTGCTTGTTCGGTCATGCAATCGAGGGTAGAACGCAACCCGCGCCGACGGGTCACCCACCGGAGCCGTCCAGAAGATCGAGTACGGCCGCCTCGACGGTCACGCCCTGCTCGAACAGCGCGAAGACCTTCGGGTCGATGTACGACGCCCGGCACACCGCGGGCGTGTTGCCCAGGTAGTGGCTGACCTCGCGGACGGCCCGGGCGATCTGCCGGCGCCGGGCGGCCTCGGTCGCCCGGGCGTCGCGCGCGGCCACGGACACCGCCACGGCGGCCGGCACGGTGGCGTGCCAGGTGCGGAAGTCCTTGGCGGTGACGTCGGTGCCGGACAGCCGGCGCGGGGCCTCGTTGAGGTCGTCGCTGTGCAGGTCGTGCCAGGCGCCGTGGTCCCGGTAGGCGAGGAAGCGGTCGCCGCCGCGCGGGCGGCGCAGCAGGGCCCGGGCCACCGCGTGGACCTGCTCGTCGACGAGGGCGCGGACCGTCTCGGTGCCGCCCTTGGCCGGGTAGCCGAAGGTGGCTCGCGCGTGCGCATCTGACGTGCTCGCGGAGCATGGTCGTCAGGCCGCAGGTCTCGCTGGTGCGGGTGTGCCGGTCGCTGCCGACGCGGAAGAAACCGAGATCGAGCAGGCGGACCGCGCAGGCGGCGATCCGGTCCCGGCTCAGTCCGCGCCCTGCCGGATCCAGCGCCACCTTGGCGCGCAGCTCGGGCAGGGCCCGCGCGACCTGCCGCACGTGCTCGTGCTCGGCCTTGTCCTGCTCGGCCCGGAACCGCTCGTGGTAGAGGTACTGCCGGCGCCCGGCGTCATCGGTGCCGACGGCCTGGAGGTGGCCGTTGGGCCAGGGGCATATCCACACGTCCCGCCAGGCGGGCGGGACGGTCAGGGCGCGGATACGGGGCAGTTGCCCGGGGTCGGTCAGGGGCTCGCCGGCGCTGTCGACGTAGCGGAAGCCCCGGCCGCGGCGGATGCGCGTGCAGCCGAGCCGTCGCACGAACTGGTGCGCAGCGTCACCCTCGGCCTCCCTGGTGCCTCATCGGCGCCTCAGGGCCGGCGCCAGTCGTCGCTGGTCAGATGGGAACCGGCCTGCGGGCCCATGCGCAGCATGCCGCCGTCCACGGTCCACGAGGCGCCGGTGACGTAGGAGGCGTCCGGGCTCGCGAGGAACGCGATCACGGCCGCGACCTCACGGGCGTCACCGGGCCGGCCGAGCGGCACGCCGGGGCGGCGCTCGGTGCGCACGTCGGTGTCCTCCTGGCCGGTCATCGGGGTGGCGATCTCGCCCGGCGCGACCGCGTTCACGGTGATGTCGTACTCGGCCAGCTCCAGCGCCATCACCTGGGTGAGCAGGCCGAGCCCGCCCTTGGCCGCGCAGTAGGGAGCCGCGCCGACCCGGGGCTGGTGCTCGTGCACGGAGGTGACGTTCACGATCCGGCCGCCGTCGCCCTGCCGGATCATGCGCCGCGCGGCCCGCTGCCCGAGCAGGAACGGGCCGACGAGGTCGACGTCCAGGACCCGGCGCACATCCGTGAGCGTCAGGTCGAGGTAGGGGGTCATCGTGCCCGTACCCGCGTTGTTGACGAGGACGTCGATCCGGCCGAGTTCCTCGCACAGGCCGTCCACGGCGTCGGCCGCCTCGGGCAGCCGGGTCAGGTCCAGCCGGCTCACGGCGGCACGGCGGCCGTGCGCGCGGACCTCCTGCGCCGTCTCCTCGGCGCCCTTCTCGTCCGTGTGCCAGGTGATGCCGACGTCCAGGCCCGCCTCGGCCAGCCGTACGGCGGTGGCCCGGCCGATGCCGCTGTCTGCGCCGGTCACCACGGCTGTGCGCTGCGCATCCGGTACGGACATGACGAACCTCCTCACGGTGGGTCACGTGGACGGGTCACGCAGTACCCGGAGGCGGTGGGGACAAACGGACGCGCCGCCGTGGTGGCCGGCGGTCGCGGGCCGCGGTGCGTGGACGGGTGCGCGCGTTGTTCCCCGCGCCCCTCAGGGGCGCCTGGTGCACCCTTGGTTCTCATGGACCCCGTCGCCGCCCTCGACCGGATCGCGTTCCTTCTGGAGCGGGCGCTCGCGCCCACCTACCGGGTACGGGCCTTCCGTACCGCCGCCCGGACGCTGGCCGCGCTGCCCGAGGGCGAGGTGGCGGAACGGGCCGCCGCCGGGACGCTGGAGTCGCTGAAGGGGGTCGGGCCGAAGACCGCGCAGGTGGTGCGGGAGGCGCTGGGCGGTGAGGTGCCCGGGTACCTGCGCAAGCTGGAGGAGGAGGCCGGGGCGTCGGCCGGCGCCGAGAGGGCCGGGGCAGAGCTGCGGGCGCTGATCCGCGGGGACTGCCACACGCACTCGGACTGGTCCGACGGAGGCAGCCCGATCGAGGAGATGGGGCGGGCGGCGGCCGGGCTGGGACACGAGTGGACCGCGCTCACCGACCACTCGCCACGGCTGACCGTGGCCCGTGGACTGTCGCCCGCGCGGCTGCGCGAGCAGCTGGCGGTGGTCGCGGAGCTGAACGCGCGCTGGGCGCCATTCCGGCTGCTCACCGGCATCGAGTGCGACATCCTGGAGGACGGCACGCTGGACCAGGAACCGGAGCTGCTGGAGCAGCTGGACGTGGTCGTGGTGTCGGTCCACTCCAAGCTGCGGATGGACGCCCGGTCCATGACCCGGCGGATGGTCGCCGCCGTACGTGATCCGCACGCCGACGTCCTCGGACACTGCACCGGGCGCCTGGTGACGGGCCGGGGGCGGCCCGAGTCGCAGTTCGACGCGGACGAGGTGTTCGCCGCGTGCGCCGAGTCGGGGACCGCCGTGGAGATCAACAGCCGTCCGGAGCGGCTGGACCCGCCCCGGCGGCTGCTGCGCCGGGCGGTCGAGGCCGGGGTGCTGTTCTCGGTGGACACCGACGCCCACGCGCCCGGCCAGCTGGACTGGCAGATCCTCGGCTGCGCCCGGGCCGAGGAGTGCGGGGTGCCGCCCGACCGCGTGGTGACCACCTGGTCGGCCGATGAGCTGCTGGGCTGGACGCGCGAGGGGCGGCTGCCGGCACGCGTGGCGGGTTCCGGGCGTGGTACCCGCTCCGGGAGCTGACAGCGACGACCTGGCGCTGACAGCGAGGATGTGGGGCTGACAGGAAGGACCTGGGATGGACCGTGCCGCCGTGTTCGACGTCGACGGGACCCTCGTCGACACCAATCACCTGCACGTCGTGACCTGGTGGGAGGCTTTCCGGCAGGCGGGCCACGAGGTGCCCATGCACGCCGTGCACCGGGCCGTCGGCCTCGGCTCCACGGACCTCGTCGCCCATCTGCTCGGCGACGACCGCGACCGGGACCAGGACGCCGAACTGAGCGCCGCGCACACGGCGCTGTACGGCCAGTACTTCGACCGGCTGCCCGCCCTGCCGGCGGCCGGCGAGCTGCTGCGGCGGCTGCACGGGGACGGCTGGACGGTCGTCCTCGCCACCTCGGCGAGCGGTGCCGAGCTGGGTGCGCTGCGCCGGGCGATCGACGCGGACGACGCCATCGCGGCCACGGCGAGCGCGGACGACGTGCGGGAGGGCAAGCCGGCCCCGGAGCCCGTGCACCACGCGCTGGAGCTGGCCGGGGTGCCGGCCTCGCGGGCGGTGTTCGTCGGGGACACCGTGTGGGACATGCGGGCGGGCAGCAAGGCCGGGGTGCGCTGTGTGGGCGTGCTGTGCGGCGGGATCCCCCGGGCCGACCTGGAGGAGGCGGGGGCGGAGGCGGTGTACGCGGACCCCGCGGATCTGCTGGCGCGGCTGGCCGGGAGCCCGCTGGCCTGAGCGGTTCCTGTGGTGACGCACGTCACGTAGGGGGCTGGAACACCTGGGGGTGGTTGCCCGTTGAACAAACCGTGGGTGCGGATGGGACAGTGTCCCCGGGCCTCACCTTTTGCCCACAGGGACGATCGTTCGGCTGAAGCCCTGTGGAGCGTCTCGCCGAGAGGCGACCGCCATCCGCCCCCACCACCTGACCGCCCCGGTCGTGATTCCCCCGTCACGGCCGGGGCTTCCTCATGCGGCCCCGTGCCGCGTGTGCGGACGCGGCGCCCGGGTACCCGGCCGCTCGTCGCAGCCTCCGCCGCGCCGACGAGAGGAGCCGAAGGTGAGCAGCTCAGCGGGCAGCAGGATCGTCGTGACAGGCGCCACCGGCAACGTCGGGACGAGTGTGGTGCGCCTGCTCTCCGAGGACCCCGACATCAAGTCGGTGCGCGGGCTGGCCCGGCGGACGCCCGAGTGGTCGCCGCCGAAGACCGAGTGGTCCGCCGTGGACCTGGCCGGGGACCAGGCGAACCTCGCCGAGCGGTTCGAGGGTGCCGACGCCGTGATCCATCTGGCCTGGGCCTTCCAGCCGACGCACGATCCGGCCACCACCTGGCGGACCAACGTGCTCGGTGGCATCCGGGTGTTCGAGGCGGTCGCCGCGGCCCGGGTGCCGGTGCTGGTGCACGCCTCCTCCGTCGGGGCGTACTCGCCGGGACCGAAGAACCGCCTTGTGGACGAGTCCTGGCCGACGCACGGCTGGCCGGACGCCGCGTACTGCCGGGAGAAGGCCTATCTGGAACGCACGCTGGACGTGTTCGAGCGCGACCACCCCGGAGTACGGGTGGTCCGGATGCGCCCGGCGTTCCTGTTCAAGCGGGAGTCGGCGAGCGAGCAGCGGCGGATCTTCGGCGGGCGGTTCCTGCCCGGTCCGCTCGCCCGGCCGGACCTGCTGCCGTTCCTGCCGGACATCCCCGGCCTGCGGGTACAGGCACTGCACACGGACGACGCCGCCGAGGCCTACCGGCTCGCGGTGCGCTCGGACAGCGCCCGGGGCGCCTTCAACCTGGCCGCCGATCCCCCACTGGACGCCGGTGTGCTCGCCGAACTGCTCGGCTCCCGGCCGGTACGGCTGCCGCGTACGGCGGCCCGCTCGGCCATCGCCGCCGCCTGGGGGCTGCACCTGCTGCCCGCCTCCCCGCACCTCTTCGACGCCGTGCTGCGGCTGCCGCTGATGGACTGCGCGCGGGCGCGCGCCGAACTGGGCTGGGAGCCCCGGCACACGGCGACCGAGGTGATCCAGGAGTTCCTCGACGGCCTGCGGAAGGGCGGCGGGATGGAGACCGAGCCGATGCGCGGGCGGAAGGTCGGCTGAGCGCATCCGGAGCATCGAGCGAGCGACGAGGAGCGGAGAGGACCATGGCGGTGCGGGAACCCGGTTCCGGGTCCGGAGCCGAGGAGCGGCCGGTGCCCCGGGACCTGCCCGACCAGCAGGCCGGGCCCGACGAGGACCCGTGGGACGTGACCCCGGGACACGCGGTCGACGACGAACCGGACGAGGACGCCGTACCGGACACGGACGAAGCCGGCACCGGCCCCCGGGGCGCCCCCCGGCCGGGCACGGTACACCCGGAACACCCGAGCCCGGACGAGCCATCGGCCTGAGCGGGGGCCGCCGGCCGAGCCCGGGCCTTCTACCTGAGCGCGGGGCAGCACGCCCTGTTCCGGCGGAGGTCGGCCTGACCCAGGACACCTCGGCCTGGCCCGGTGCCGTCGGCCTGAGCGCGGTGTGCCGTCGGCCCGATCCGCACCCGGCCGCCTGAGCCTGGTGCCCCCGGCCGAGCCCGGGCCGTCGACCTGAGCGCGGGGCAGCACGCCCTTGTTCCGGTGGAGGTCGGCCTGACCCAGGACACCGCGGCCTGGACCCGGCGGACGTCGGCCTCCACCCGGGACACGGCGGCCCAGTCCCGAGCCTGCGGCCTGGACCCGAAGGACGTCGGCCCCTACTTGGGACACCCGACGGCCCACTCCCAGAACACGGCAACTGCTCCGACCGGCCGCGCCTGACCGGGAGCACGGCGGCCCAGTTCCAGGGCACGGCCTGAGTCCAGGGCGCGGCGACCTCAGCCCGGCGAATCTCGGGCTCAGCCCGGCGGGCATCGGCCTCAGCCCGCGGACGTCGGCCTGAGCGTGGGCCCCCTCGGCCTCGGCCAAGGGCACGTGCACCTCACCCAGCGGACGTCGGTACGTCGGTTCGCTCCCTCAGTGCGGGGCGCGTTCCTGGAGTGCTGCTCGCCAGGCGGGCAGTCGGTCCTCGGTGGCCGGTTCGGGGCGGCGCCCGCCGCTGGCGAAGAAGTCGGCGAGCGGCAGGATCGCGGCGCCGACGGTGACCGCGTCCGGGCCGAGCCGGCCGAGATCGATGGTCACCTTGTCGGCCGGGTGCCGCAGGGCGTACGTGGCCGCGTGCCGGCGTACGGCGGGCAGGAACCGCGTGCCGAGCTGGAGCCCGGCCCAGCCGCCGATGAGGATCCGCTCGGGCTGGAAGAGGTTGATCAGATCGGACAGGCCGGCGCCCAGATATTCGGCGGTCTCCTCCAGGACGGCCAGCGCGACCGGGTCGGCCGTACCGCCCTCGGACGGGTACGCGGCGGCGAGCATCGCGGTGAGCGCGGTCTCCTCGTCGGTGTCCTCGGGCGGTCGGCCGCCCTCCTCTCGCCAGCGGGCCAGCAGCGACTCGGCGCCCGCGTAGGCCTCCAGGCAGCCGGGCGCACCGCAGCGGCAGCGGCGCCCGCGCACCCGTACCGTCAGGTGGCCCCACTCCACGGCCCGCCCGTGCTCCACCTCGGGGGTGACCAGGCAGGCGCCGACACCGGAGCCGAAGAGCACGACGACGGCGTTGCGCGCGCCGCGCCCGGCGCCGAACCACATCTCGGCCTGGCCGAGCGTCTTGGCGCCGTTGTCGATGAGGTACGGCACCCCGTCGGGGAGCTGGGAGGCCGAGCGGAGCAGCTGCTCCAGCGGGACCGCGTCCCAGCCGATGGTCTGCCCGTGCACGACGGCACCCCGGTCCGGGGTGTGCTCCACGATGCCGGGGACGCCGACGCCGACACCGAGCAGCCGGTCGGGGGCGGCCTGTTCGGCGGTGAGGACCTCGGCGACGCCGTCGCGGATGTGTCCGGCGATGACGTCGACGTCGTAGCCCTGCGGGGTCAGCGGGCGCTCGACGCGGGCCAGTTCGGTGAGGGCCAGGTCGAACAGCTCGACGCGGACGCGGGTCTCGCCGACGTCCACGCCGATCATCTGGCCGCTGTGCGGGGCGACGCGCAGCAGCGTGCGCGGCCGGCCGCCGTCGGAGTCGACGCTGCCGGCCTCCTCGACCAGGCCGTCGGCGATCAGGTCCGCGACCACGTTGCTGACCGAGCCGGAGCTGAGTCCGGTGGCCGGGCCCAGCTCGAACCGGCTGAGCGGGCCGTCGAAGTACAGCCGTTGGAGCACCGCCGTGCGGTTGCCTCGTCTCAGGTCGCGTACCGTGCGCCCGTTGCGCGCCGCCATGTGGCTCCCTTCACGAACCCTGCCCGACCTGCAACATACCCCTTCGGACAGCCGGGGCGCGACATTCTCCCAACCCTTAGTTCACGCTATGAGCTAAGGCTGAGGCGTTTGATCTCGTCCAGCGCGGCGACAAGTTCCGGCCCGACGGTCTCCCGTCTCCACCGCCGCCGCTCCGCGTCGACCGCCCGGGGCACCGTCCCGACCAGCATGATCAGGTAGAGACAGGCGTGGTAGCGCGCGAGCCGCAGCCGCTCCGAGCGGTCGAAGGAGACCCGGCCGCCGGCGTCCCGGTACCCGGCGAGGAAGTCCTGGTCCTTCTCGATGTCGTCCAGCAGGGCGAGCGAGACGAAGTCGGCGACCGGGTCGCCCCAGAACATGCGCTCGCCGTCGATGAGCCCGCCGACGCGGGACCCGGCGGGGGTGCGGTGGACCAGGACGTTGCCCGGCCACAGGTCGAAGTGGACGGCGCGCGGCGCGGTGACCTCCTCCAGCACGTCGTAGCCGGACCGGAGGGTGCGGGCCACCTCGTCCACGGGGCACGGCAGGTCGGCCGCGTAGTCTCGGGCGTCGGCCAGCTGGGCGTCGGTCATCGCGGTGAACGCCGTCCTCCAGTGGGGGGCGAGCGGGCCGAGGGCGCCGGACGGGTAGCCGGAGCCGGGGCCGGTCACCCGGTGCGGCCGGGCCACGTGGCCGCCCGGCTCCCGGCGCAGGGCGGCCTGTTCGGCGGCGGTCAGGGAGTCGTCCCAGGGGGTGCCGGGGCAGTGGGTCTGCAGGATGTGCCGTGCGGCGGGGCTGCCGTCGGTGTGCACGGTGCGGGGCGCGGGGACGCCGGCCTCGGCGGCAGCGCGGCGGAACTCCTCCTCCGAGCGCAGCAGCCGGGACTCGTAGCGCAGGCCCGGCCCGTCCGGCGCGACCTTCAGCACATAGCGGCGGCCGTCGGTGAGCCGTAGTTCCTCGACGGTGTTGTAGGTGCCGCCGCCGAGCGGGCGCACCCCGCCCGGCCGGGCGGGCGGCAGACCCGCCGCGGCCAGGATCCGCCGGGCCCGTTCCTCCGTGTCCCGCACCCCGCGCCCCTCCTCCGGCGGCTCAGCCCGCCGCGTACACGTCCTCCACACAACGCCCGTCCGCCACCAGCGTGTCGAGCCACCGTTCGGCCGCGGCCTCGTCGGCGCCGGGGGTCCGTTCCCGGTACAGGGTACGGAAGGCCGCGCGGACGCCGGGAGCCATCCGGGCGCCGTCGCCGCGGACGCGCGGCGCTGAAGGCGGGGCGCGGCGGGACCGCGCCGGCCCGCCCGGCGGCCCGCGCCTCCTCGGCGTGCAGGTGGTCGGCGTCGGGGGCGTCGCAGCCGAAGTGGAGGAGTTCCGCCGGGAGTCGGGCGCCGTACGGCGGGCGGCCAGGCACTCGGAACGCCTCGCGGCAGGGCTGGGCGCGGGCGTACGCCATGAGGGCGGCGTGGCCGGTGCGGGCCGCCGGTGCGGAGGAGTTGGAGTAGTCGCGGGGGGCGGGGGCACGCCGGCCGTGGCCGCCGGACCGGTCCCCCCGCCCCGGTGGCGGTTGCGGTGGGGTCTGTTCGACACCCGCGAAAGCCATGGCGGCAGGATCGGCACCGGCCACGTCGACAGGCCTCCCAGAGACCTCAGCCGCAGCGCTCCGGTGGGATCTCCGCGGCGGCGCCGCCCGTGGGCGCCATGGCCGCAGGCCCTCCGGGGTGGGCCGCGGTGTCCGTGCGAGGCGGGAGCGCCGGCGGCGGGGGGAGCCTTGCCGTTCCGGCGCCGTCCGGGGATCCGAAGCGGGCCAGGGTGTGCCAGACCATCTTGAGGGCCTGGAGGTCGTACCGGGCGCTGCGGGCCGCGTCGCCGATGACGCGGGGGGTGATGAGGCCGCGGTCGGCGATGCGGGCGCCGAGGTCGGCGTACTCCGGGCCGCGGTAGCCGGCGTGCCGGCGCAGTGCGGGGACGGTGAGGCGGTAGCCGGGGTGCCACGCGAGCGGGAAGGGCAGGCGCCGGGCGGCCGTCTCCACCGGTGTGCCCCGGTAGCCGGCGTCCAGTACCAGCGCCTCGACGTCCCGGTCGAGCAGCACGCCCCCGTGCACATGGGCCTCGATGTAGTCGTTGAGGGCGTCCTGCTCGTCGGCCTCGGCGAGGGCGATCAGCGGCATGGCGCCGGCCACGCCGAAGTCGGTGGGCTCGGTCGCGCTGTCCGGGTAGCAGAAGGTGGCCCGGGCCAGGACCGCTCCGGAGAGCCTGAGGTGCGAGGAGCCGAAGCGGGGGGCCGCGCCGACCACCTGGTGCCGGAAGTCCAGCGCGCCGTACACCGGGCGTTCGGCCGGGTCGGCGTCGTCGTACGCGCCGCCGAAGATCCGGCTCTCCCAGCGCGTCCGGTCGCCGCCCGGGTGGGCGGTGAGGCCGCCGTTGCTGGTGCCGGTGACGAACTGCGAGTGGTACGCGCCGTCCCGGGCCAGCGACTCCAGGATCGGCAGTCCGCCGGAGATCCGGTCGGGGTGGAAGTTGACCGTGATGCGCAGGCTGGGGTCGAGCGGTGGACCGGACGCGGTGCCGGTGACGTGGTCCAGCGCTCGCCGGGCACGCTGCGGCAGCGCGGGCGGCCTGCACCGGAAATCCATTGGCTCACCCCCGCACGGCTAAATAGGATAGCCGCTAACCTAGAGGCTCTAGGTCGCCCGCGCGACTGGTAATCCGGAAGGACCCCCCATGAGATCGCTCACCGAGCAGGACATCCGCAACTCGTTTATCAACTGCTCCAAGGGCGAGGCCAAGCGTCTGGCCGTCCCGCGCGATCTCGGCGACCGCCCCTGGGACGCCCTGGACTTCCTCGGCTGGCGCGATCCGGGTGCTCCCGACCGCAGCTATCTGGTCACGGAGCGGGAGGGCCGGCTCGTCGGTGTGTCCCTGCGTTTCCCGGCCTCGCGGCACGGTTTCCTGCACCGGAGCATGTGCTCGGTGTGCCTGACCACGCATCCCGGCGGCGGGGTGTCGCTGATGACCGCGCGGAAGGCGGGTGCGGCCGGCCGGGAGGGCAACTCGGTCGGGCTGTACATGTGCACCGACCTGGCCTGTTCGCTGTACGTGCGCGGCAGGAAGGCCCCCGAGTCCGGCACCCGGTTCGAGGAGAGCCTGACGCTGGAGGAGCAGATCGCGCGCACGACGGGCAATCTGGCCGCCTTCATCGACAAGCTGTATGCGTAAGCATCTGGCGTAAAAACAGTCGGACACAGTCCGCAAACAGCTACGTTCGACGCACCCGAGGAACGGGAACAGGCCAAGGGATGCGCGAACGACAGTTGACCACGGGACTACTGCGTCTGGCGAAGCGCCGCCGGGAGCCGGTGGTCGTCCAGACGCTGCGGTCGGCGGCGGCGGCGACGGTCGCCTACGTGATCGCCCTCAGACTGAGTCCCGAGCCGGCCCCGCTCACCGCGCCGCTGACCGCGCTGCTGGTCGTCCAGGTGACCTTCTACGCCACGCTCACCAACGGCATCCGCCGGGTGAACTCGGTGGTCGCCGGCGTCCTGGTGGCCATCGCCTTCAGCGTGCTGGTGGGCCTGACCTGGTGGAGCCTCGCACTGCTGATCGTCGCCGCGCTGGCCGTGGGACACCTGGTCCGCGTCGACGAGTACGTCGCCGAGGTGGCGATCAGCGCCATGCTGGTGCTCGGGGTCACCACGGTCGGGTTCACCGCGTGGGCGCGGATCGTCGAGACGCTGATCGGCGCCGTCGTCGGCACCGCCTGCAACCTGCTGCTGCCACCCCCGGTGTGGGTGGACGAGGCCGGCCGGTCGATCGAGGACCTGGCCCGGCGGGTGCGCCAGCTGATGCTGCGGATGGGCGAGGAGGCCGGGGGCCGGATCCCCTGGGAGCGGGCGGCCGAGCGGCTGCACGAGGCGCGCCGGCTGGACCATGACATCGTGCAGGTGGACGCGGCACTGCGGCAGGCGGAGGACAGTCTGCGGCTCAATCCACGGGTGAAGGAGGGGCTGCTCCACCGGGTGGTGCTGCGCACGGGTCTGGACACGCTGGAGATCTGCACGGTGGTGCTGCGGGTGCTGGCCCGCTCGTTCACGGACCTCGCGAAGGCCCGTGGGTCGGACGAACTGTTCCCGCCCCGGGTGGGGGCGACCGTGGAGCGGCTGCTGTCGGAGATCGCCGACGCGGTGGTCAGCTTCGCGGTACTGGTGACGACCCATCTGAGCGAGAACGCCGAGTCGGCGGAGGCACGGCTGTCGGCCGAACTGCACACGGCGGCCGGTACCCGGGACCGGCTGGCCGAGCTGCTTCAGGAGGAGATCCGCAAGGACTGGGCGCACTGGCAGCTGCTCGGGGCCGTCCTGACCGAGACGACCAGGATCATCGACGAGCTGAACACCGAGCACCGCACCCGCCGTCTGCTGGAGGAGCTGGACCGGGTCTCGCGCGGGCAGCGGGCCAAGCTGCCCCGGCTCGCCCGGCTGCGCGACCGCCTCGGCGTCCAGGAGGAGCTGTGGCGGAACCGCGCGGGGTTCGGAGAGCGTTACCGGTGAGGAAGCCGCCGGGCTCCGCTCGCCCGTGGCGCGCCACGGCCATGGGGCTCGGCGTCGGCGGTTCGATGCGGCAGGTGGTGTACCAGGACGGCCGGCCGCTGGACTGGTCGGAGGAGCCCGCCGGGCGGGTGTTCACGCACCTGGTCATGCCCCGGAGTGGCGCCGGATCACCGGCGGGGCACCGCCCCCGTCTCCAGGGGACCGGGCGGCGTACACCCGGACGGGCCTGCCTGCCCTGGTACGACTGCTACGACGCGGAGGCCGTCCTGGAGCCGTGGCAGGCGCCGCCCGCCCGCCAGGTGACGCCGCTGAAGGACGCGTCGGGCGAGCCGGTGGAGGACGGGACCGGTCGCACCGCGGCGTTGCGCGTCGTGCAACGGCCGTTGCCGGGCTTGCCCTTGGCGTCACCGACAGGCCAAGGTGGCTGTCACGAGTGGGGCGACCGACGACTGAGGTAGCGGCATGGGCACGGAGGCACGGACGGCTGGAGAGGGGTCTCCCCTCCCCCGGCGGGACCGGGGACCGGACCGGGAGCACGGCGGCTGGACCAGACGCCGCTTCGTCGGCGCCGTGGCCGGTACGGCGGCGGTCGTCGTGGTGCCGTCCCCCGCGGCCCCGCCGGCGAACACGCCGGCCACGGGGGACAAGCCGGAGGCGGCCCCGCCGCCCCGGAAGCCGTCCGGCCCGCGCCCGCTGTACGTGGGCACCTACACCTCCGTCGAGGGCGGTGGCACCGGCATCGGCCTGGCGTCGTACGACCCGGAGTCGGGCCGGATCACCGGGTCGGGCACGCTCACCGGGGTCCCGGACCCGTCGTATCTCGCCGTGCATCCGGACGGCCGCACGCTGTACGCGGTGGACGAGCGGGAGGACGGCGGGGTGACGGCCGTACGCCTCGCGGACCGGCGTGTCCTCGGCACCCGGAGCACCGGCGGCGCGGGCCCGTGCCATCTGTCGGTGCATCCCTCCGGGCGCTGGCTGCTCAGCGCCGACTACGGTTCGGGCAGTGTCGCCGTGCACCCGATCGACGCCTCCGGCGCGCTGGGCGAGCGCACCGCTCTGGTCACGCACGGCTCGCCGCCGCCCGGTCCCGGCCAGCAGGGGCCGCACGCCCATCAGTTCCTCACGAGTCCGGACGGCGGCCACGTCCTCGCCGTGGACCTCGGCACCGACACGGTCTACACCTACCGCCTCGACCGGGTGAAGGGCACGCTCACGGAGGTGGCACGGGCACGGACCCGGCCCGGCGCGGGACCGCGCCATCTGACCTTCCATCCGGGCGGCCGGTACGCCTACCTGGCCAACGAGGTGGACGACACCGTGGCCGTGTGCGCCTACGAGCCGGGAACCGGGCGCCTGACGATCGGCGAGCCGCAGCCGACGGGCTCGGGCGGCGGCGCGAACTATCCGGCGCAGATCCTGGTGACGGCGAACGGCCGGTACGCGTTCCTCGCCAACCGGGGTCACAACAGCCTCGCGCGGTACGCCGTCGAGGCCGGCGGGGCCCGGCTGCGGCTGCTCGGCACGGTGCCGGTGGGCGGGGACTTCCCCCGGCAGATCGCGTTCTCGCCCGACGGCCGGCTGCTGTTCGCGGCGAACCAGCGCTCGGGCACGGTCACCGTCTTCCGCGTCGACCCGGACAGCGGTGAACTCCGCCTGACCGGTGAGCCGTTCGCGTCACCCGTCGCCGTCTGCGCGCTGCCGCTGTAGCGCCCGGGGGCAGCCGGCGGCGGCCTGGGCGAGCAGGGCGTGCAGGCGCTCGGTGAGCTGGGTGACGTCGTCGGCGGGTGTGTGGAAGGGCAGTCGTACGTCGCCGTGGGCGCGGGTGCGTTCGATGCGCAGGGTCAGTCCGTGCCGGTCGACGGCGAGCGGAGCCACCCGGGTCGCGGCGTGCAGGCTGTCGGGCCGCACCAGGCGGGTGAGCCGCTCGACGGCGTCCGGGTGGGCGTCGGCGAGGTGGGTGAGCAGCCGGGACTCGGCGCCGGCCAGGGGGTCGGGCCGGGCGGCGGTGAACTCGTCCAGGTCGACCACCACGGCCCCGGCGGACCGGCGCAGCACCACGCGGGTGGGCCGGAAGAGGAGGGTGCCCTCGGACGGGGCGAACCAGCCGGACAGGAAGAGCCGGGCGCGGATGCGGTGGCGCACCGGTACGGGCGCCACGTCGGCGAACTCCAGCAGGGCGGAGGGTTCTTGGCGCGGGGCGCACAGCACCGCCCCGAACAGGCCGCTGTCGTCGGGCACCGCCAGCCGTACCGCGCCGTCCTCGGTCACGGTGTGCGCGCCGACGTACTCCTCGCGGACGCCGTCCGCGGTCACCGCGCACGACCACGCGGCGGCCAGCACCGAGCGTGCCCGTTCGGCCGCGCCGGGGGCGGCCGTCCAGTCCTGCGTGTCATCCATCCGAGACCTCCTTATTAGGTAAGGCTGGCCTAACCTATCGAAGATCGGAGCGCACGCCAACCACGCCGCACCGGCTGACGGAGTCATTCCCGCCCCAGCGGGTCTAAGCGAGGACGCCCAGCAGAGCGCGGGCGCACAGGTCGCGCACCTGCTCCCGGCTCAACTCGCCCTCCCCGCGCAGCCATTCGAGGCAGACGGCGGTGGTGAAGGCGAGCCAGCCGCGCACCGCCAGCCGCACCCGCGGGGCGGTCTCGACGGCCGGCCCGAACTCGGGATCGGCGGCGAGGGCGGCCAGGATCTGCTTCTCCTGGGCGGCCAGCGCCCGCTGGTAGACCCGGCGCACGGCTTGGTCGCCGGCCGCGTCGGCACGGTGGAAGGCGCGGAAGCCGTGGGCGTGCGCCTGGACGTAGCCGAGGTAGACGTCGAGGCCGGCGGCGAGCTGCTCGCGCACCGGCACCCCGGGCTCGGCCGCCGTCATGCGCAGCATGCGCGCGCTCTCCCGCTCCACGACGGCGGCGAAGAAGTCCCGCTTGGTCGGGAAGTAGTGGTACAGCAGCCCCCGCGAGACCCCGGCGATCTCGGCGACCTGCTCGATCCACACGTCGTCGTAGGGGCTCTCCGAGAACAGCCTCGCGCCGACCGACAGCAGTTGCTCACGGCGTTCCTCCGTGCTGAGTCTGCGCCGGGCGCGCTCCCCCTGGTTCGCGGGCATGGCGTCACTTTACTTGACGTCGGTTCAACAAGGGCACCACACTGGAACGCGTTATTGAACCCACGTACAACACGCGGGCGTCACCGCGTCAACCATCCGCTGCGCCAAGGGAGATCGCGTCATGGCGGCGACGACGGAGACCATCCAGACCCGGCTGCCGAAGGGCTTCCGGAGCGCCGAGCAGGGCTGGCCCGAGCTGCGCCGCATCCCCCGTCCGCCGCGCCGGCTGCCGCTGCTCGGCGATGTGCTCGGCGCCGACCGGCACCGCCCTTTGCAGGACTCGATGCGCTTCGCGCGCGAGCTCGGGCCGATCTTCCGACGCCGGGCGTTCGGCAAGGAGTTCGTGTTCGTGTGGGGGGCGCGGCTCGTCGCCGACCTGGCCGACGAGTCCCGGTTCGCCAAGCACGTCGGGCTCGGCGTCGCCAATCTGCGGCCCCTGGCCGGCGACGGCCTGTTCACCGCCTACAACCACGAGCCCAACTGGCAGCTGGCGCACGACGTCCTGGCACCCGGGTTCAGCCGGGAGGCCATGGAGGGCTACCACGGGATGATGCTGGCGGTCGCCGGCCGGCTCACCGAGCACTGGGACCGTCACCTGGCGGCCGGGCGCACCGTGGACGTGCCGGGCGACATGACCCGGCTGACCCTGGAGACGATCGCCCGGACCGGCTTCGGGCACGACTTCGGCTCCTTCGAGCGGGACCGGCCGCACCCCTTCGTCACGGCGATGGTCGGCACGCTCAGCTACGCACAACGGCTCAACAGCGTGCCCGGGCCGCTCGCCCCGCTGCTGCTGCGCGCCGCCGCCCGGCGCAACGCGGCCGACATGACCCTCCTCAACCGCACGGTCGACGCCCTGGTCGCCGCCCGGCGCCGGTCCGGCGGCGGCGAGGGGGACCTGCTGGACCGCATGCTGGCGACGGCGCACCCGGAGACCGGGGAGAAGCTGTCGCCGGAGAACGTCCGCAAGCAGGTGATCACGTTCCTGGTGGCGGGCCACGAGACCACCTCCGGCGCGCTCTCCTTCGCCCTCCACCACCTCGCCCGGCACCCCGAGATCGCCGCCCGGGCCCGCGCCGAGGTCGAACAGGTCTGGGGCGACACCCCGCGACCCGGCTACGACCAGGTCGCCAAGCTGCGCTATGTCCGCCGGGTGCTGGACGAGTCGCTGCGGCTGTGGCCGACCGCGCCCGCCTTCGCCCGCGAGGCCCGGCGGGACACCGTCCTCGCCGGGGACCATCCGATGCGCCGGGGCGCGTGGGCCCTGGTGCTGACGCCGATGCTGCACCGCGAGCCGGAGGTGTGGGGCGAGGACGCCGAGCGGTTCGACCCGGACCGCTTCACCGCGGCGGCCGTCCGCGCCCGGCCACCGCACACCTTCAAGCCCTTCGGCACCGGCGCACGGGCCTGCATCGGCCGCCAGTTCGCCCTCCACGAGGCGACCCTGGTCCTCGGCCTGCTGCTGCGCCGCTACGACCTGCACGCCGACCCGGGCTACCGGCTGACCGTGGCCGAACGGCTCACGCTGATGCCCGAAGGGCTACGGCTGCGGCTGGAGCGGCGGCCGGCCCTCAAGGGGGGCGGCGAGAAGCGCCACACCCCGGCCGGACCCGCGGAACCCCTGTCAGTGAGCCGCTGTCCAGTGCACAGGGCGACTGAGTGACGCCGGCAGACGAGTACCCCCGCTGCCCCGCGCGGCGTTCAGCTGCGGCTGGGTGAGGAAGAAGGCGCCGGTGAGGTCCGCATCGGTCAGGTCGGCGTCGCGCAGGTCGGCACCGATCAGATCCGCGCCGCGCAGATCGGCACCGGTGAGGTCGGCGGCGATGAGACAGGCACCGCGCAGGCTCACCCCGCGCAGATCGGCGCCCCTGAGGCGGGCGCCCATGAGGTCCGCGCGCCTGCGGTCCCTGCCCCGGCCCTTCCCCTTGCCCTTGCCGCCGACGCCGGCCCGGGCCAGCTCGCTGGTGCGCAGCAGGAGCACGTTGACCTCCTGCCGGTGCGCGGCCACGTCCAGCGCGGCCAGCTCCTCGGGAGTCTGCCGGGTCAGCCGCTCGGTCCGCTCCAGCGCCCGGCGCAGCTCGGGGTGGACGGGCCGGGCGGCGGGCAGGCCCAGCGCCTCGGTCAGGTACCACAGCAGTTCGTGCAGCTGCCGTACGACCGGGAACACGTCGAACATCCGGCGCGCGTGCTCCGTCGATCCCGTACGCCAGTCCTGCCCGCCGAAGGTGACCTGCGAGACCTTCTGGCCGGCGCCGAAGCAGTCGTAGACCGTGCAGCCGGTGAAGCCCTTCTGCCGCAGGCCGGCGTGGATGCCGCAGCGGTGGTCGCCCTGGAGGTTCGGGCACGGCTTGCCCGCGGGTTTGTCCAGCGCGAAGTCGGCGGAGCGGGCGAAGGGCAGGGCGACACAGCACAGCCCGAAGCACTGCGCGCAGTCGCCGCGCAGGTCGGAGGGGTCGGCTATCTGATCCGGCATGGGGCCAGCCTACTGACCTGCGAGCTTGCCCCCGCAGACGGGAGTTTGACGACAGGGCCTAGCGGGCGAACAGCTCGAAGGCCACCGCCGGTGTGCCGCCGAAGCGCTCGCCGGTGGCGTTGGTGGTCTCGGTCAGGAAGTCACGGACGTAGGCCTCCGGGTCCCGGTCGGTCAACGCCTCGATGTAGGTGCGGTGTGCGAGCAGTGAGCGCACCGCCCGGTCCAGGCCCGGCCTGGCGTCCACGGCGTGGGTGGGGCTGCTGGAACCGGCGACTGCCACCCAGCGGACGCCGTTCCAGGGCTGGAGGCCCTGCTCGGCGAGTTCGGGGAAGATCCAGCGGTTGCCCGCGTCGGCGGCGGCGTCCAGGGTGGCGCGGCCGACCGCGACGTGGTCGGGGGTGTTCCAGGCGACACCGCCCCAGGTGTCGCGGTGGTTGAGCGTGACGACGAGTTCGGGGCGATGGCGGCGGATCGCGGCGGCGATGTCACGGCGCAGCGCGCTGCCGTACTCGATCACGCCGTCCCGGTGGTCGAGGAACTCCACGGTGCCGACGCCGACGACGGCCGCACCGGCCCGCTGTTCACGCTCGCGCAGCGGGCCACAGGTGGCCGGGTCGAGGGTGTCGATGCCGGCCTCGCCGCGGGTGGCCAGCACATAGGCGACCTCACGGCCGGCGTCGGTCCAGGCGGCGACTGCCGCGGAACACCCGTATTCGAGGTCGTCCGGGTGGGCCACCACGGCGAGGGCTCGCTGCCAGTCGTCGGGCAGGGGCTGGAGTTCGGTGATCTTCGCCTTGGTCATGGGCGGCACACTATGCCGCCCCGCCCCCCGCGCAACGTCTTCACGGCGCACCCCGGCCGCATATCGCGTACGTCACACCTCGTCTCGCACCAGCGCCAGCAGCCGGTCCAGCACCCGGGGCGCGCCCGTGCGCAGGCCGTCGTGCTCGTACTCGTTGGTGACCCAGGGGCGCAGGCCACGGATCGCGCCGGCCGTCTCCAGGGAGTGGGCGGTGTCGACGTACATGTCGTCGTGGTAGACGGCCGCGGCGACCGGGACCTCGTTGGCCGCGAGCCGCGCGGGGTCGTAGAGGGGTCGCCAGTCGGTGCGAGCGGCGAGCAGTTCTGCCGTTTCGCGCAGCGGGCGCAGGGCCGGGTCGGCGTCGAACGTCCAGGGGTGGACCGTCTCGCCGGTGAACAGGACCGGGCTGTCGCCGGTGAGGGCCTTGGCCGCGTCGAACTGCGGGAACTCGGCGCGGACGCGCTCGGCCGACCAGGCGGTGGGGCGGGCGTCCTGGCCGTAGATCGACTCGTGGACGAGGGCGTAGAGGGGGTGGGCGGCGTACGACAGGAGGGACTGGGCCTGCTCCTGGAAGGCGTCGGACAGCTCCAGACCGGCCGGGGTCACCACGAAGGCGTCCTCCAGGAGGTGGTGCAGCCGGTGGCTGCCGTCGCTCGTGCCGAGCATCAGGCCGAGGGACTGGAAGGCCTCCACGGTGAAGCGGTAGCCGTTCGGCAGGACCACGTCGTGGGTGAGGAGGTGGTCGGCGATCCGGCGGGCCCGCTCCACGTCCCGCGGGTAGCGGGCGTAGTGCGCGGCGACCTTGCGCTCGACGCGCGGGTAGGCGGCCCGGTAGACGTCGTCGGCGTGGGCGTGCAGGGAAGGCAGGCCGCCGGTGATGATCGCGGTGGCGATGCCCTCGGGGGCGAGGGAGAGATACGACACCGTGCAGAAGCCGCCGAAGCTCTGGCCGAGCACGGTCCACGGGGCGCCGCCGGTGACCTGGGGGCGGATGGCCTCGCAGTCGCGGACGATGGAGTCGGCGCGGAAGTGGGTGAGGTAGTCGGCCTGGGCGGCGGGGCCGCCGCGCAGCGGGAGCGTCTGCCGGGTTGCGGGTGTGGAGCGGCCGGTGCCGCGCTGGTCGAGGAGCAGGACGCGGTACTCCTTCACGGCCCGGTCGAGCCAGGCCTGACGTCCGACGAAACGATTCGCCCCGAAGCCGGGGCCGCCCTGCAGGTACACCAGCCAGGGCAGGTCCTCCCCGGCCTTGTCGCTCGCCACCGCCTCACGGGCGTACAGCTCGATGGTCTCGCCGCCCGGGTCGGCGTGGTCGAGGGGCACGGTGAAGTGGCGGTCGGTGAGGACGACGCCGGGCTGGCGGTAGCTGAGGCTCAACGGGTCTCCTGGGACGGACGGGCTGGACGTCTCCCAGTTGAGCACATGGGCGGATCTGGGCCGAGCCCCGGGATCATGGATTGTTACTGAACTTCCGGTCAGCACTTCCGGCCGGCGCGGGACCCGGCGCCACGCCCGGTGCGGGGGGACACCGCGAGGCTCAGCGTACGGCGAGGCTGGAGCGGCGCACCACCAGCTCCGGCTGGAGCACCACCCGCCGGTGCTCGTGCGTCCGCTTCCCCTTGCCGTCCCCCTCGTCCCGCTCGGTCTCCTCCAGCAGCAGTTCGGCGGCGAGGGCGCCCATCGTGACGGCGGGCTGGCGCACCGAGGTGAGGGGTACGGCGGCAGCGGCGGCGAACTCGATGTCGTCGTAGCCGACGATCGCCAGGTCGTCCGGGACGGTCACGCCCGCCGCGTACATCGCCTGGAGCACGCCGAGGGCGAGCAGGTCGTTGGCGCAGAACACGGCGGTGGGCCGGTCGGCGAGGCCGAGCAGCCGGGCGCCCGCGTCCCGGCCGGCGGCCACGTCGAGCCGCTCGGTGGGCAGTTCGCGCAGCGCCACGGGGCCGAGCCCGGCCTCGGCGAGGGCGTTCAGCGCGCCGGTGCGCCGGTCGCGGACCTGGTTGAGCCCGGGCGGCCCGCTGACGTAGGCGATCGAACGGTGCCCGGCGTCCACCAGGTGCCGTACCGCGAGGGCGCCGCCGGCGACGTCGTCCACGGAGACCGAGCATTCGCTGGTGCCCTCGGCGACCCGGTCGACCAGCACGAACGGGATGCCGTGCCGGCGGAAGGCCGCGATGTTGCGGCCGGTGGCGTCGGCCGGGGTGAGCAGCACGCCCCGCACCCGCTGCTCGGCGAAGAGCGACAGGTACTCGGCCTCCTCGGCGGCGTCCTGCGCGCTGTTGCACACCATCACGCCGAGCCCGGCCTCCCGGGCCGCGCGCTCGGCGCCGCGCGCCACGTCCACGAAGAAGGGGTTGCCCATGTCGAGGACGAGCAGCCCCATGATCCGGCTGCGGCCCGCCCGCAGCTGGCGCGCCGACTCGCTGCGGACGTAGCCGAGCCGGTCGATCGCGGACAGCACCCGGGCACGGGTCTCGCCGGCGACGGTGTCCGGGCGGTTGATGACGTTGGACACCGTGCCCACCGACACTCCGGCGGCGCGGGCGACATCCTTGATACCCACCGACTGGGCCATCGGGGTTCGGACCTCCAGGGAACGGGGATGCGGCGGGACGACCTTCACATTACCGTCACGCCGGCAGGGCGAAGTCGGCCACGTGCAGCGCCGAGGGCGTCGTGCCGGTGGACTTCTCCTGGTACAGGAACGACAGGACGTGGTCCGCCCTGATCCGGGTCTCGTCGACCACCACCTCACCGAACGCGTTCAGCCCGCCGCCGTCGAAGAGGAGCGTCCAGTCGGTGTACCCGGAGGCCCGCGAGGCCGCGGCGATCCGGCCGAACGGGAGGACGGCGTAGGCGTTGTCGTACCGGTCGAGGACGAGCTTGGTGCGCTGGCTGGAGCCGAGCGGGACGGGGATCGCGGTCTTCTGCCAGCCACCGGAGGCAGTCTTGCGCAGGTGGAAGGCGCGCCCGTGGGCGGTCCGGTCGGCGACGTAGTCCGTGGCGCGCTGCCCGCAGCGGGCCGGGACATGGCTGATGACGGCGTGCGGGCGGCCCGCCGAGTCGGTGAACTGACTCTCCTGGTTCATCAGCGCGTGGTCCGGATCCAGGGGGTCCACGACGAGACCGCTCGCGCCGACGCAGACCTTGTCGGGCCCGCCGGTGACACCGACCACCGCGCCCGCGTCGTTGCGCCAGGTGCGGCCGCGGTCGTCGGAGTACACGTAGCCGGTGTCGTGGTTGGTGAGGCCGCCGCCGGCGCACATGACGGCCGCGTCCTGCTCCCGCCAGGTGAACAGGGCGTGCAGCCGGCCGCGCGTGTCGTAGTCGATGCCGTGCAGATACATGTTCCGCGCGGTGCTGGTGCCGTGCTCGCTGGTGTACGTGCCCGTCGCGCCGGTCCACTCCCCCAGCGCGGTCCACCGTGAACCGTCGTACTCGGCCAGGGCGTTGCGGCCGTTGCCGGAGACGCCGGAGCGGTAGCTGAGCTGGAGCCGCCCCTCGGGCGTGCTGACGAACTGCGGGTAGGTGAACTGCGAGGTGAGCGCCAGCCCGTCGAGGGTCGTCCGTACGGCCCCGAAGGCGGACCGGGTCCAGGCCGTGGACGCGGGGTCGTCCAGCAGCCCGGCGAGAGACTTGACGTAGAAGAAACCGTCGCTGTGCGAGTCCATGTTCAGGTGGAGGCGGCCGTCGACGGCGGAGACGCCCAGGGAGATGACGTTGTGGGAGTCGTCGGCCTTGAGCCGGTGCGTCAGGGTGACCGTCGACCAGCTGGTGGCACCGAGGGACCGGCGGGCCACGACCGCGTGGCGGCTCGCCGTGTACCAGGCGGCGTACTGGTGGCCCCGGTGGGTCGACAGACCGTTCTTCTGGAACGAGTTGGTGTTGACCAGGCCGTCGTAGGAGACGAAGTAGAGGGCGCGGGCGTCCAGTTGTGTGACGCCCTGCCGGGTGACGGAGGGTCTCATCCGCGCGGCTCCCGCTTCAGTCGAGGTGGAACACTTCGGTGAGCGGTCGCATGGCCTCGTCGGGCCGGGCACCGTCCAGGGACTCGAAGAACGGTGCCATCTCCTTCTGCCAGCGCGCGTTGACGTCGGTGGCCGCCATGCCGGACTGGGCGGCGGCGAAGTCCTCGGTCTCCAGATAGCCGACGAGCAGGCCGTCCTCGCGCAGGAACAGCGAGTAGTCGTGCCAGCCGGTCGCCTTCAGGGCGTCGAGCATCTCCGGCCAGACGGCCGCGTGCCGCTCACGGTACTCGTCGAGCCGGTCCGCTCGAACCTTCAGCAGGAAACACACGCGCTGCATCAACGGCCCCCGTCGCTCAGAAGGTGAACTGGTCGATGTTCTTGGCGTCGAACACGGTCGGCTTGCCGAGGTTGATCACGCCGTCCTTGCCGATGGTGCAGGTGGTGGCGCCGGCCTTGAAGGTCTCGCCCTCCTTGCCGGTGATCTGCCCCGAGGCCAGCGCGACCGCGGTCCGGGCGGCGAGGTCGCCGAGCTTGGCCGGGTCCCACAGCTCGAAGGCGTCGACGGTGCCGTTCTTCACGTACGTGCGCATGTCGTTCGGGGTGCCGAGCCCGGTGAGCTTGACCTTGCCCTTGTACTTCGAGCCCGACAGGTACTGGGCGGCCGCCTTGATGCCGACGGTGGTCGGGGAGATGATCCCCTTCAGGTCCGGATGCTCCTGGAGCAGGCCCTGGGTCTGCTGGAAGGACTGCTGGGCGTCGTCGTTTCCGTACGCGATCTTGACGAGCTTGATGTCCTTGTACTTGGGGTCCTTCAGCTCGTCCTTCATGTAGCCGATCCAGGTGTTCTGGTTGGTCGCGGTCTGCGCGGCCGACAGGATCGCGATCTCGCCCTTGTACCCGATCTGCTCGGCGAGCAACTGCACCTCGGTACGGCCCAGGTCCTCGGCACTGGCCTGCGAGACGAAGGCGTTGCGGCAGCCCGGGTTGGTGTCGGAGTCGTAGGTGACGACCTTGATGCCGTTGCTCATGGCCTGCTTCAGCGCGGTGCACAGCGCTCCCGGGTCCTGGGCGGACACCGCCATGGCGTTCACCCGCTGCTGGGTGAGCGTGTTGACGTAACTCACCTGCCCGGCGGTGTCGGTGGCGCTGCTGGGCCCCACCTCCTTGTACTTCGAGCCGAGTTCGGCGAGCGCCTTCTCACCGCCCTTGTCGGCGGTGGTGAAGTAGGGGTTGTTGACCTGCTTGGGCAGGAATCCGACGGTCAGCCCCTTCTTGGTGGCGGCGTTCGGATCGGCCTTGCCGGCGGAGGCGGCGGAGGCGTTGTCGGCCTTGACGTCCTTCTTGGTGGTCCCGCCGCAGGCGGTGAGCGCGAGGGCGAGGGAGGTGCCGGCGGCGAGGGCGGCGCAGGAGCGGCGGAGGGTCGGCTTGAGCATCGAAAGGGCCCCTTGTCGAGAGGAGTGGGTGGTGCGCCCCTCAAGGGGGCGCGGGGTTGTATCCCTGTGCGGCTCCTGCCGCGTGGGTGCGACCGGCCACGGACGGCCCGCGGCCGGCGGACGAGCTATCCGGTGGAACCAGCCGCCCGCGCGAGAGAGATCTGCCGCGCGACCCGGGGGCCCAGCACGGACACCACGAGCAGCACACCGGTGACGACGATCTGCGACTGGGCCGAGACGTTCAGCAGACTCATCACGTTCTGCAGCGCACCGAGCAGGAAGACACCGGCGACGGCGCCACCGATCGTGCCCTTGCCCCCGTCGAAGTCGATCCCGCCCAACAACACGGCGGCGACGACGGACAGTTCGAGCCCGGTGGCATTGTCATACCGCGCGCTGGCGTAATGCAGTGCCCAGAAGACACCGGTCAGCGCCGACATGGCCCCCGTGGCGACGAACAGCAGGAGCTTGGTCCGCTTCACCCGGATCCCCGCGAACCGGGCCGCCTCCTCCCCCGCTCCGATCGCGAACAGCGACCGGCCGAACGGCGTGGCGTGCAGCAGCACCACGGCGACGGCGAGCAGCACCAGGAAGGGCAGGAAGGCCTGCGGCAGGAAGGAGTCACCGAGGCGGCCGGCGGCGAAGTCCAGGTACTGCGAGGGGAAATCGGTCACGGCGTCGGAGCCGAGCACGATCTGCGCGATGCCCCGGTACGCGGCCAGCGTGCCGATGGTGACCGCCAGCGACGGCAGCCCGAGCCGGGTCACCAGCAGGCCGTTGACCAGTCCGCACGCCACGCCGAGCAACAGGCACAGCGGAATGATCGTCTCGATGGCCATGCCCTCGTTCCACAGCTTGCCCATCACCGCGCCGGACAGCCCGGCCGTGGACGCGACGGACAGGTCGATCTCGCCGGCGACGACCAGCAGGGTCATCGGCAGGGCGATCAGCGCGATCGGGAGCGTGTTGCCGATGAGGAACGACAGGTTGAGCGCGTTGCCGAAGCCGTCGACGAAGCCGAACGACAGCAGCAACAGGACGATGAGCAGCGCGCCGACGACCGTGTCCCAGCGGACCGCGCGGGTGAGCGACTCAGGCACCGGCCTTCTCCTTCGCCATGGCGGACCTCCTGGGGGCCGACTTCTTCTTCAGGGCGGCGGCCACGCGCAGCGCCACGATCCGGTCGACGGCGATGGCGAGCAGCAGCAGGACGCCGTTGATGGCGAGCACCCACACGGAGCTGACGCCGAGCGCGGGCAGCACGCTGTTGACCGAGGTGAGCAGCAGGGCGCCGAGGGCGGCGCCGTAGACGCTGCCGGAGCCGCCGGTGAAGGCGATGCCGCCGACCACCACGGCGCTCACGACGGTGAGTTCGTAGCCGTTGCCGGTGCCGGAGTCGACGTTGCCGAACCGGGCCAGGTACATCGCGCCGGCGAGTCCGGCGAGCGCTCCGCAGAAGGTGTACGCGGCCAGGATGCGCTTGCGGACCGGGATGCCGGCCAGCCGGGCCGCCTCCGGATGGGAACCGAGGGCGTACAGTTCCCGCCCGCTGCCGTAGTGCTTGAGGTAGTAGCCCGTCGCCACGAGCACCACCAGCGCGATCACGGCGAGCCAGGGGATCGCGGAGATCCCGCCGGAGCCGAAGTCGACGAAGCCGCCGGGCAGATCGGCCGCGGTGATCTGGCGGGAGCCGACCCAGATGGAGTCGACGCCCCGGATGACGTACAGGGTGCCGAGGGTGACGACGAGGGCGGGGACCTGGCCGAGGCTCACGAGGAGGCCGTTGAGCAGCCCGAGGCCGATGCCCAGCAGGACGGCGAGGAGGATCGCGACGACCGCGTTCCCGCCGCCCTGCAGATAGGTTCCGGCGGCGAAGGCGCTGATGCCGAGCGTGGAGCCGACGGACAGGTCGACGTTGCGGCTGAGGACGACCAGTGACTGGCCGGTGGCGACCAGTACCAGGATCGTCGCGTTGAGGAGCAGGTCCTTGATGCCCTGCTCGGACAGGAACTCGCTGTTGCCGGCCTGGGTGACGGCGATCATCACCAGGAAGACGGCCAGGATGGCGAGTTCGCGCATCTTGAAGACCCGGTCGGCCAGCCGGGTGCCGCTCGACCGGGGTGCCCCGGCGACGGGGGTCTCGTCGGTGGCGGTGACCGTCATACGGCGGCCCTCCCGGTGGCTGCGGCCATCACGGTCTCCTCGGTGGCGTCGGCGCGGGGTATCTCGGCGGTGATCCGGCCCTCGTGCATCACGAGGACGCGGTCGGCCATGCCGAGGATCTCGGGCAGGTCGGAGGAGATCATCAGGACGGCGACCCCGTCGGCGGCCAGGTCGCCGAGCAGCCGGTGCACCTCGGCCTTGGTGCCGACGTCGATGCCCCGGGTCGGCTCGTCCACGATGAGCACCTGGGGGCCGGTGGCGAGCCACTTGGCGAGGACGACCTTCTGCTGGTTGCCGCCGGACAGGGTGGAGACGGCGTCCGCGATCCGGGCGTACTTCACCTGGAGCTTCACGGCCCAGTCCAGGGACCGGCTGCGTTCGGCGGTCCGGTTCATCAGCCCGGCCCGGGCGGTCGTACGCAGTCCGGTCAGGCCGATGTTCCGTTCGATGGACATGTCCATCACCAGGCCCTGGGCCCGCCGGTCCTCCGGCACGAGGGCGAGTCCGGCCGCCATCGCGGCGGACGGCGCGCCGTTCGTGAGCCGGCGCCCGGCGACCTCGACCTCGCCCGCGTCCCAGCGGTCGACGCCGAACACGGCGCGGGCCACCTCGGTGCGGCCGGCGCCGACCAGCCCGGCGAGGCCGACGATCTCACCGCGCCGGACCTCGAAGGAGACGTCGGTGAAGACGCCCTCGCGGGTCAGCCGCCGCACGCTGAGCGCGACGTCACCGGCCCGGACCTGCTGCTTCGGGTACAGCTCGGCCAGGTCGCGGCCGACCATGCGGCGGACCAGGTCGTCCTCGGTCATCCCGGCGAGCGGCTCGCCGGCGATCCGGGCGCCGTCCCGCAGCGTGGTGACCTTCTGGCAGATCTCGAAGATCTCCTCCAGCCGGTGGGAGATGAACAGCACCGCCGCGCCCTGCTCGCGCAGGGTGCGGACCACACCGAAGAGACGGGCGACCTCGCTGCCGGTGAGGGCGGCGGTCGGCTCGTCCATGATCAGGACCCGGGCGTCGAAGGACAGAGCTTTGGCGATCTCCACGATCTGCTGGTCGGCGATGGACAGACCACGGGCCGGCCGGTCGGGGTCGAGGTCGACGCCGAGGCGCTGCATCAGGGCGGCCGTGGCCGCGTGGGTGGCCTTGTGGTCGATCCGGCCGAGGGCACGCCGGGGCCGGCGGCCCATGAAGATGTTCTCTGCGATCGACAGGTCGGGGAAGAGGGTGGGTTCCTGGTAGATCACGGCGATGCCGGCGTCGCGGGCGTCGCCGGGGCCGTGGAAGACGACGGGCTCGCCGTCGAGCAGCACCTGACCGGTGTCCGGCCGGTGCACTCCGGCGAGGGTCTTGATCAGCGTCGACTTGCCCGCGCCGTTCTCACCGGCGAGGGCGTGCACCTCGCCGGGCAGCAGCTCCAAGGAGACGTCCCTGAGGGCACGTACGGCGCCGAAGGACTTCGAGACGCCCTTCAGTGCCAGCACCGGGGCCGGTCCCGTGTCAGGCGGGTGGGTCATGGGGGCTCCTCGACGACACCGGCGGAAGGGCCGCGAGGCCGCCACGGTGTCGTGAAAGGTTTCAAGTGGATTGCCGGGACCGTAGGCACCGCAGTCATGTCACGTCAATGGGTCCGTATCGAAAAACTTTCGATAGCCAGAGGTCACGACGGGGTCACGGCGGGCGGGGGTGACTGGAGTCCTTGACACCCCTCCGGGCGGCACCTAGCTTGCCGTTCTGAATCGTTTCACATTCTGCGTTCCCCTGCTCAGTCGTTCCGCCCGCCGTCCGCCCAGTCGTCCCCCCGACACCACAGGAGCCCCGAAGTGACCGACCTCGCCGCGGTGAAGGCCGCGCTCAAGACCCAGGCCGTCGAGACGCCGTCGTGGGCGTACGGGAACTCGGGCACCCGGTTCAAGGTGTTCGCCCAGGCCGGTGTGCCGCGCTCACCGTGGGAGAAGCTGGACGACGCGGCCCAGGTGCACGCCTTCACCGGGGTGGCGCCGACGGTCGCCCTGCACATCCCGTGGGACACCGTGGAGGACTACGCGGCGCTCACGAAGTACGCCGAGGAGCGGGGGGTGCGGCTGGGCGCGATCAACTCCAACACCTTCCAGGACGACGACTACAAGCTGGGCAGCATCTGCCATCCGGACGCGGCGGTGCGGCGCAAGGCCGTCGGTCACCTGCTGCGGTGCGTCGACATCATGGACGCCACCGGGTCACGGGACCTGAAGCTGTGGTTCGCCGACGGGACGAACTATCCCGGGCAGGACGACATCCGTGCCCGGCAGGACCGGCTGGCGGAGGGCCTTGCCGAGGTGTACGCGCGGCTGGGGGACGGGCAGCGGATGCTGCTGGAGTACAAGTTCTTCGAGCCGGCGTTCTACACGACCGACGTGCCGGACTGGGGGACCGCCTACGCGCACTGCCTGAAGCTCGGCGACAAGGCTCAGGTGGTCGTCGACACCGGGCACCACGCGCCGGGGACCAACATCGAGTTCATCGTGGCGACGCTGCTGCGCGAGGGGAAGCTCGGGGGATTCGACTTCAACTCGCGGTTCTACGCCGACGACGACCTGATGGTGGGGGCGGCCGATCCCTTCCAGCTGTTCCGGATCATGTACGAGGTGATCCGGGGCGGGGGGTTCACCCCCGACGTCGCGTTCATGCTCGATCAGTGCCACAACATCGAGGCGAAGATTCCGGCGATCATCCGGTCGGTGATGAACGTCCAGGAGGCCACGGCCAAGGCGCTGCTGGTGGACAGGGCCGCGTTGGCCGATGCTCAGGCTTCGGGGGACGTGCTGGCGGCCAACGCCGTGTTGATGGACGCGTACAACACGGATGTGCGGGGGCTTCTCGGCGAGGTCCGCGAGGAGCTGGGGCTGGACCCCGATCCGATGGGCGCGTATGCCCGGTCCGGGTGGGCCGAGCGGATCGTCGCCGAGCGGGTCGGTGGGGAGCAGGCCGGTTGGGGGGCGTGAGCGTCTGCCGGGTTCCTGTTCCGTCGCGGGCTGCGGGCCGTCTGCGGCTGGTCGCGCCCACGCGGCGGAGCCGCGCGGCGACACGGTCCCGCGCCCTTCACCACCTCCCCTCTCCCAGAAAGAACCGGTAGTCATGACCACCCATCCCGAAGTCGACGCTCTCCTCTCCCGCTCCCACCGGCTCGGCTCCGATCCCCGGAACACCAACTACGCCGGCGGGAACGCGTCGGCCAAAGGCACCGCCACCGATCCCGTCACCGGAGGTGAGGTGGAGCTGATGTGGGTGAAGGGGTCCGGGGGTGACCTCGGCACGCTCACCGCGTCAGGGCTGGCCGTGCTGCGGCTGGACCGGCTGCGGGCCCTCGTGGACGTGTACCCCGGTGTCGAGCGCGAGGACGAGATGGCCGGTGCGTTCGACTACTGTCTGCACGGCAAGGGCGGGGCCGCGCCCTCCATCGACACCGCCATGCACGGGCTGGTGGACGCCCCGCACGTGGATCATCTGCATCCGGACTCGGGGATCGCGCTCGCGTGCGCGGCCGACGGGGAGAAGCTGACCGCCGAGTGCTTCGGGGACAGCGTGGTGTGGGTGCCGTGGCGGCGGCCCGGGTTCCAGCTGGGGCTGGACATCGCCGCCGTCAAGGAGGCCAACCCACAGGCCATCGGGTGCGTTCTCGGCGGGCACGGCATCACCGCCTGGGGCGACTCGTCCGAGGAGTGCGAGCGGAACTCGCTGCACATCATCCGGACCGCCGAGGCGTTCCTCGCCGAGAAGGGGAGGGCGGAGCCGTTCGGGCCGGTCATCGAGGGGTACGAGGCCCTGCCCGAGGCCGAGCGGAGGGAGCGGGCCGCCGCGCTCGCGCCGTACGTCCGGGGTCTGGCGTCACAGGACCGGCCGCAGGTCGGGCACTTCACCGACTCCGAGGTCGTCCTCGACTTCCTCGCCCGCGCCGAGCACCCCCGGCTGGCCGCCCTCGGCACCTCCTGCCCCGACCACTTCCTGCGCACCAAGGTCCGGCCGCTCGTCCTGGACCTGCCCCCGGCCGCGCCGCTGGAGGACGCCGTCGCGCGGCTGCGGGAGCTGCACACCGCCTACCGCGAGGAGTACGCCGCCTACTACCGGCGGCACGCCCTGCCCGACTCCCCCGCCATGCGCGGCGCCGACCCGGCCGTCGTGCTCGTCCCGGGTGTCGGCATGTTCAGTTTCGGCAAGGACAAGCAGACGGCCCGGGTGGCGGGCGAGTTCTACGTCAACGCCATCCATGTCATGCGCGGGGCCGAGGCGGTGTCGTCGTACGCGCCGATCGAGGAAGCCGAGAAGTTCCGGATCGAGTACTGGGCGCTGGAGGAGGCCAAGCTCCAGCGGATGCCGGAGCCCAAGCCGCTCGCCACGCGTGTCGCGCTGGTGACGGGGGCCGGCAGCGGGATCGGGAAGGCCATCGCGCACCGGCTGGCGGCGGAGGGGGCGTGTGTCGTCGTCGCCGATCTGAACGGCGACGGCGCGGCGCGGGTCGCCGAGGAGCTGGGCGGGCCGGACAGGGCCGTCCCCGTGACCGTGGACGTCACCGACGAGGAGCAGATCGCCGCCGCGTTCAGGACGGCCGTCCTCGCCTTCGGCGGGGTGGACCTCGTCGTGAACAACGCCGGGATCTCCGTCTCCAAGCCGCTGCTGGAGACGTCGGTGAGGGACTGGGACCTCCAGCACGACATCATGGCCCGTGGGTCCTTCCTCGTGTCGCGGGAAGCGGCGCGGGTGATGACCGTGCAGGGGCTGGGCGGTGACATCGTCTACATCGCCTCCAAGAACGCCGTGTTCGCCGGGCCGAACAACATCGCCTACTCCGCCACCAAGGCCGACCAGGCCCACCAGGTGCGGTTGCTCGCCGCCGAGTTGGGCGAGCACGGGATCAGGGTGAACGGGGTCAACCCGGACGGTGTGGTGCGCGGGTCGGGGATCTTCGCCGGGGGCTGGGGGGCGCAGCGGGCCGCGGTGTACGGGGTGCCGGAGGAGAAGCTGGGCGAGTTCTACGCGCAGCGGACCATCCTGAAGCGGGAGGTGCTGCCCGAGCACGTGGCGAACGCGGTGTTCGCGCTCACGGGCGGGGATCTCACGCACACCACCGGGCTGCACATCCCGGTCGACGCGGGTGTGGCGGCCGCGTTCCTGCGGTGAGCGCGGGCGTGAAGTCGTACGCCGCGGTCGATCTCGGCGCCTCCAGCGGGCGGGTGATGGTGGGGCGGGTGAGCCCGGACTCGGTGGAGCTGAGCGAGGCGCACCGGTTCCCCAACCGGCCGGTGCGGGTCCCGGAGGGGCTGCGCTGGGACATTCTGGCGCTCTACGGCGGCGTCCTCGACGGGCTGCGAGCGGCGGGTGCCCACTGCGGTGGACAGCTCGCCTCCGTGGGCGTCGACAGCTGGGCCGTCGACTACGGCCTGCTGGACACCGACGGCGCCCTGCTCGGCAACCCGGTGCACTATCGCGACGCCCGCACCGAAGGCGTCGCGGAGAAGGTCTGGGCGACCGTGCCGGCGGCGGAGCTGTACGCGGCGACGGGCATCCAGTACGCGCCGTTCAACACCCTCTACCAGCTGACGGCCGCCCGGACCTCGGAGCAGTTCGCCCACGCCAGGCGGCTGTTGCTCATCCCGGACCTGCTGACGTACTGGCTCACCGGCGAGCAGGGCACCGAGCTGACCAACGCCTCCACCACCCAGCTCGTCGATCCCCGGACACGGGACTGGTCGTACGAGGTCGCCGAGCGGCTGGGGATCGACCTCGGCCTGTTCGCGCCGCTGCGGCAGCCGGGCGATCCGGCCGGGACGCTGCGGCCGGAGGTGCTGGCGGAGACGGGCCTCACCGGTCCGGTGCCGGTGACGGCCGTCGGCTCGCACGACACCGCGTCGGCGGTGGCCGCCGTCCCGGCGGCCGGGGAGCGCTTCGCCTACATCTGCACCGGCACCTGGTCCCTGGCCGGCCTGGAACTGTCCGCTCCGGTGCTCACCGAGGAGAGCCGGGCCGCGAACTTCACCAACGAGCTGGGGCTCGACGGCACCGTCCGCTATCTGCGCAACATCATGGGGCTGTGGCTGCTCCAGGAGTGCGTACGGGCGTGGGGCGAGCCGGATCTCGGGGTGCTGCTGCGGGAGGCGGCGACCGTACCGGCGCTGCGCTCGGTCGTGGACGCCGGGGACGAAGCGTTCCTGGCGCCGGGGCGGATGCCGGAGCGGATCTCCGAGGCGTGCCGCGCGTCCGGGCAGCCGGTGCCGGAGACCCGGGGCGAGATCACCCGGTGCATCCTCGACTCGCTGGCCCTCGCCCACCGGCGGGCCGTGGTGGACGCGCAGCGGCTGGCCGATCATCCGGTGGACGTGGTGTACCTGGTCGGCGGCGGCACCCGCAACGCGCTGCTGTGCCAGCTGACGGCCGACGCCTGCGGGCTGCCGGTGGTGGCCGGCGCCACCGAGGCGGCGGCCCTCGGCAACGTGCTCGCGCAGGCCCGCGCGCACGGGCTCGTCGGCGATCTCGCCGCCCTGCGCCGGCTGCTCACCCGGACCCAGCCGCTCACCCGGTACACGCCCCGCGGGGACACCGGCCGGTGGCGGGACGCCCAGGCCCGGCTCGCCAGGCGGTGAGCCGTGGTCTCCCATCGGCGCCACCCGCCGACTACCCTGCACTCGTCCGATGACCGACACCGAGGAGCCGCGATGCGTGTCGCCCTGTTCCTGACCTGTGTCAACGACACGCTGTATCCGGACACCGGCCGGGCCGTGGTGAAGCTGCTGACCAGACTGGGTGTCGACGTCGACTTCCCGATGGCGCAGACCTGCTGCGGGCAGGCCCACTACAACACCGGCTACCGGCACGAGGCCGAGCCGCTGGCCCGGCATTTCTCCGATGTCTTCGGGGAGTACGAGGCGATCGTGACCCCGTCCGGGTCCTGCGGGGCGATGGTGCGGGAGCTGTATCCGCGCATGGGCGAGCGGGCCCGGGCCGAGGGGCGCGGGGACACGCTGGCGCGGACGCTGGCGCCGGTGGTGCCGAAAACGTACGAGTTGACGGAGTTCCTGGTCGACGTGCTCGGGGTGACGGACGTCGGCGCCTGTTACCCGCACACGGTGACCTATCACCCGACCTGCCACGGGCTGCGCGGGCTCGGGCTCGGCGACCGGCCGCGCCGGCTGTTGCAGGCCGTCAAGGGGCTGGAGCTGGTCGAGCTGCCGGGCGCGGAGGAGTGCTGCGGTTTCGGTGGCACGTTCGCGCTGAAGAACGCGGAGGTGTCGGCGGCGATGGGCGCCGACAAGGTGCGCAACGCGGAGTCGACGGGCGCGGAGGTGCTGTGCGCGGCCGACAACTCGTGTCTGATGCACCTCGGCGGGACGATGAGCCGGCTGCGGACGGGCATGCGGCCGGTGCACATCGCGGAGATCCTGGCGAGCACGGAGGAGGAACCGGCGGTATGACCGGAACGTATCTCGGTATGCCGGCCTTCCCCAAGGCCGCGCACGACGCCGTCCACAACCCCGTCCTGCGGGGCAATCTGCGGCACGCCACCCATACCATCCGGGCCAAACGGGCCAAGGCGGTGGGTGAGTTGTCCGACTGGGCGGCGCTGCGGGAGGCGGGCAGGCGGATCAAGGACCACACCCTGCGCCATCTCGACCGCTATCTCGTCCAGTTGGAGGAGTCGGTCACCGCGGCCGGCGGCACCGTCCACTGGGCGGCGGACGCGGAGGAGGCCAACCGGATCGTCGCCCGGCTGGTCAAGGAGACCGGTGAGCCGGAGGTCGTGAAGGTCAAGTCGATGGCCACGCAGGAGATCGGCCTCAACGAAGCCCTGGAAGCCGAGGGCGTCCGCGCCTACGAGACCGATCTCGCCGAGCTGATCGTGCAGTTGGGCAAGGACCGCCCCTCGCACATCCTGGTCCCGGCCATCCACCGCAACCGGGGCGAGATCCGGGACATCTTCCGCACCGAGATGGGCGAGTGGGGCCGCCCGGCCCCGGAGGGCCTGACGGACACGCCCGCCGAACTCGCCGAGGCGGCCCGGCTGCACCTGCGGGAGAAGTTCCTGCGCGCCAAGGTCGGCATCTCCGGCGCCAACTTCATGGTCGCCGAGACCGGCACGCTGGTCGTCGTGGAGTCCGAGGGCAACGGCCGGATGTGCCTGACCCTGCCGGAGACGCTGATCTCGGTCGTCGGCATCGAGAAGGTGGTGCCCACCTGGCGCGACCTGGAGGTCTTCCTGCAGACCCTCCCCCGCTCCTCCACCGCCGAGCGCATGAACCCGTACACGAGCATGTGGACGGGCACGACGGACGGCGACGGTCCGCGCACCTTCCACCTGGTCCTGCTCGACAACGGCCGCACCGACACCCTCGCCGACCGGGTCGGCCGCCAGGCGCTGCGCTGCATCCGCTGCTCGGCCTGCCTGAACGTGTGCCCGGTGTACGAGCGGGCGGGCGGGCACGCGTACGGCTCGGTGTACCCCGGCCCCATCGGCGCCATCCTCAGCCCCCAACTGAGGGGCACGGCGAGCGAGATCGACGCCTCCCTGCCGTACGCGTCGAGCCTGTGCGGGGCCTGCTACGAGGTGTGCCCGGTCGCCATCGACATCCCCGAGGTGCTGGTGCACCTGCGGGAGCGGGTGGTGGAGGGCGGTCCGGCGGTGCGGCAGGGCAACACCGTGGTGCTCCAGCCGGCGAAGGGGCACGCGGCCGAGCGGGCGGCGATGCGGGCGGCGCGCTGGGCGTTCACGCACCCCGGCGCCCTGCGCACCGGCCAGCGGCTGGCCTCGCGGACCCGCCGGCTGCACCCCCGTGCCCTGCCCGGCCCCGGCCGGGCGTGGAGCGGCACCCGGGACCTGCCGGCCGTGCCGCCGGAACCGTTCCGGGACTGGTGGCAGCGCACGCGCGGCGGGAAGGACGGTGCGAAGTGAGCAGCAGGGAACGGATCCTGGGCCGGGTGCGGCGCGCGCTCGCGGACGTGCCCGCGGACGAGGGGCCGTACGAGGAGGCCGTGACCCGGGACTATCTGCGCGAGCACGGGCAGCGGACCGTCGAGGAGACGGTGGAGCTGCTGGCGGAGAACCTGGTGGACTACCGGGCGATCGTGCACCGCTGCGACGCGGAGGAGCTGCCGCTGCTCGTCATGCGGCTGCTGGCCGAGCGCGGCTCCCAGGAGGTGCTGGTCCCGCCGGGGCTGCCGCCAAAGTGGCTGTCCGCCGCCGATCCGTTGCGGATCCACGACCGGGCGGCGGACACCGCTCAGCGGCTGGACCGGGTGGACAGCGTGGTGACCGGATGTGCCGTGGCGATCGCCGAGACCGGCACGATCGTGCTCGACGGCTCCCCGGACCAGGGCCGGCGCCGTATCTCGCTCGTCCCGGACCACCACATCTGTGTGGTCCGGGTCCCGGACCAGGTCGTCTCCTCCGTCCCCCAGGCCCTCGAACGCCTCGACCCCAGCCGCCCGTTGACCTGGATCTCCGGCCCGTCGGCCACCAGCGACATCGAACTGGACCGGGTGGAGGGCGTGCACGGCCCGCGCACCCTGGAGGTGATCCTGCTCCGCTGACCGCACCTCCCGGTCGTCCGCCGGTCGGGGCACGACGGAATGAAGCGGGCGGCGTCCTGCCGTAGCGTGAGGGAATGATCCGGTTCGAGCAGGTCACCAAGCGGTATCCGGACGGTACGACGGCCGTGGACGACCTCTCCTTCGAGGTGGCCGAGGGAGAACTCGTCACGCTCGTCGGGCCCTCCGGGTGCGGCAAGACGACGACCATGATGATGGTGAACCGGCTCATCGAGCCGACCTCCGGCCGGATCCTCGTCGACGGCGAGGACATCGCGACCGTCGACCCGGTCCGGCTGCGCCGCCGGATCGGGTACGTCATCCAGCAGGTGGGCCTCTTCCCGCACCGCACCGTCCTGGACAACACCGCGACCGTGCCCGCGCTGCTCGGCTGGAAGCGGGCGAAGGCGCGGGCCCGGGCGGCCGAGCTGCTGGACCTGGTGGGGCTGGATCCGAAGACGTACGGGCCGCGCTATCCGGAGCAGCTGTCCGGCGGGCAGCGGCAGCGGGTCGGCGTGGCGCGGGCGCTGGCCGCGGATCCGCCGGTGCTGCTGATGGACGAACCGTTCGGCGCGGTCGACCCGGTGGTGCGGGAGCAGTTGCAGGACGAGTTCCTGCGGATGCAGGCGGCGGTGCGCAAGACGGTGCTGCTGGTCACGCACGACATCGAGGAGGCCGTCCGGCTCGGCGACCGCATCGCCGTGTACGGGCAGGGCCGCATCGAGCAGTTCGACACGCCGGGCGCGGTGCTCGGGTCGCCCGCGACGCCGTACGTCGCCTCCTTCGTGGGCGCCGACCGCGGGCTGAAGCGGCTGTCGGTCACCGCGATCGAGCCGGACGACCTGGAGCAGCCGCCCGTGGCCCGTCCGGACGAGCCCGCCGCGCGGGCGCTGGAGCGGCTGCGGTCCGAGGGCGCCCGGTGGGCGGTGGTCCTGGACGCGGGCGGTGACCTGCACGGCTGGGTCGGCATCGAGGAACTGCCGGCGGGCGGCACGGTCCGGGACCACGCCCACCGCATGACCGCCTGGGTGCCGGTCGGCGCGCCGCTGAAGCAGGCGTTCGGGGTGATGCTCCAGCACGACGCCGGGTGGGTCGCCGTACTGGACGGGGCCCGGTTCCTCGGCGTGCTCACCCCGGCGAAGCTCCATGAGGCGCTGCGCCGCTCGGTGGACGCCGACGCGCGCGGGGTGACGCGGGGGCAGGTGCCGTTCGACTCGGTGGCGGACGCGTGACCCGGGTCATTTCAGCAGGCCCTTGTCCTTCAAATAGGCACGGGCCACGTCGGCCGGCAGCCGCCGCCAGCTGTCGACCTGCCGGTTCATGGCGGCCAGGTCGCCGGTGGTGAGGACGTCGCCCAGCCTGCCGAGCGCCTTCGCCACGCCGGGGCCGCCCGCGCGGGAGCGGTTGACGACCGGGACGACGTAGTCGGCGTTCTGCAGCCGCTTGTCGTCGGCGAGCAGGACCAGGCCGAAGGAGTCCAGGGTGGCGTCGGTGGTGGTGGTCAGCACCATCTGGTCGCGGCCTTCCTGCACGGCCCGCTTGGCCTGGGTGGTGCCGACACCCTTGGGATCGATGCCGGTGATGTGGATGCCGTACACCTTCTTCAGCCCGGGCGCGCAGTACGGCCGTCGCACGCATTCGTCGCCCGCCGCGAGCCGTACCTTCAGTCCGGAGGCGCCGAGGTCGCTGAGGGTTCTGAGGTGGTGCCGGCGGGCGTAGGCGGCGGTCACCGCGAACGCGTTCTGGTCGACGGCCCGGCCGGGCGGGAGGACGGTGAGGCCTCGGGGCGCGGCGAGGGCGCGCAGGGCCTTCATCGTGGCGCCGAGGTCGGGCGAGCCGGCCGGGGGCGCGTCGGCGCCGTGGGTCTTGGCGCTCAGCCAGTCGGCCAAGGTCGCCGCGTACTCGGGTACGACGTCGATCTGGCCGGACTCCAGGGCGGGTTCGTACAGCTCCCGGTTGGCGACCGTGAGGAGGGACGTCTTGTAGCCGGCCCGGTCGAGCAGCTGGGCGTACATCTGGGCGAGCAGATCGCTCTCGGTGAAGCCGGCCGAGCCGACGGTCAGGTGACGGCTGTCCCCGGGAGGTGCGGTGACCTGGCCCCGGTCTTCCAGGGACGGGCCGGTGGCACAGGCACCGAGCGCGAGGAGGGCGGCTGTGGCGAGTGCGGTGCGGCCTCTCATCGGCCGCCCCGGACCCATACCGGTGCCAGTCGCTCGGCGATCTCGAAGACACCCTCCACGAGCAGGGCGAACACCGCGACGAGCAGGGCGCCCGCGACCACCTGGGGTGTGCTGGCGAGGTTGAAGCCCGCCGTGATGATCCGGCCGAGGCCGCCGCCACCGGCGAGCGCGGCGATCGTGGCGGTGGCGACGAGCTGGACGGCGGCGATCCGCACGCCGTTCAGCAGCAGGGGGAGCGAAAGGGGCAGTTCCACGTGAAACAACAGCTGTCGGCCGGTCATGCCCATGCCCCGGGCGGCCTGGACGACGCTACGGTCGACCTCGCGCATGCCGACGTAGGCGTTGGTGAGCAGCGGCGGCACGGCGAACAGCACGAGGGCGACCACGGTCGGGCCGTCTCCCCACCTCCCGACCGGGGTCAGCAGGAGCAGGACCAGCACGGCGAAGGTGGGCACGGCCCGGCCGACGTTGGAGATGTTCACGGCGAGCGCGCCGCCCTTGCCGAGGTGGCCGAGGACGAGCGCGACGGGCAGCGCGACCAGACAGCTGAGGACCAGGCAGACGACGGTGAGCAGGAGGTGCTGGAACAGCCGGTGCCGGATGCCGTCGTCGCCCGGCCAGTGCGCGGGGTCGGTGAGCCAGTCCCAGGCTGCGGCGAGGGTGCTCATGAGCGAGCCGCCCGCGTCCAAGGGGTGATCAGCCGCTGTACGCCCAGCAGGAGCAGGTCGGCGGCGACGGCGATCAGCACACACAGCACGGACGCGGTGAGCACCTGCGCCTTGAAGTAGGTGTTCATGCCGGCGTAGATGAGGTTGCCGAGACCGCCGAAGCCGACGATCGCGCCGACCGTGAGCAGAGAGACCGCCGAGACGGTGGCGATGCGCAGGCCGGCCATCGCGGCGGGCAGGGCCAGGGGCAGCTCCACGGTGAGGAGAAGGCGGACGGGGCCGTAACCGAGACCCCGCGCGGCCTGCCGGGTCTCCTCCGGGACCGCGCGCAGGCCCGCGAGGATGTTCCGGACGAGCAGGGTGAGCGAGTACAGCACCAGCCCGGCGACGACCAGGGTCGCCGAGAGGCCGTAGAGGGGCAGGAGGAGGGAGAACATGGCCAGCGACGGGATGGTGTAGAGGATCGTCGTCACGACCAGGACCGGACCGGCCGCCCAGCCCCAGCGGCGGGCCAGCACCGCCAGCGGCAGCGCGATGACCAGGCCGATCAGGACCGACAGGAAGGTCAGCTGAAGGTGCTGGACGACCGCGTCGAGCAGGATCTGGCGGCGGGTGCTCAGATAGGCGCCGCAGATCCACTCGTTGCGCGCGAGGCAGTCGTCCGGGGGCGCGGTCACGGCTCCATTGGACGGGGTGGCCGAGGGGAGTGGCGCGTTGTGGTGGCCCGGACGGGGGGGCGGGTGCCGTGATCCGGCTCGTATGGGGGGTGCCGTGGCGGCTCGGATTGGGGGGCGCCGTGGCGGCAACCCGTACAGAAGGCGCGTGCCCTACCGGCCCGAACCGGCAGCAGGTGCCCTGCCGCCCGCGTGCCGGGGCCACGCGCCCGTGACGGCCCGGACCGGAGGCGCGTGCCGGCAACCCGTACACAGGGCGCCTGGCCTGCCGGCCCGAAGCAGGCGCCACATGCCCAAGCCGACCCACACCGGGGCCACTGCCCCTGACGGCCCGGACCAGCCGGCGTATGCCCTGCCGACCCGGACCGGCGGGGACGTGCCGGCAACCCGTACACAGGGCGCGTGGCCTGTCGGCTAGGAGCAGGCCGCACGTGCGCCGCCGACCGATACCGGGGGGCTAGTGGACTCCCGCCGCGTCCAGCAGGGCCGTCGCCGTCGTCGTGGCGAGTCCGTCGTCCAGGTGTTCCACGCGGGCGCCGGCGCGCGCGCTGGCGCCGTCGAAGAGGAGCAGGAGCTGACGGGCGAGCAGCTGGGGGTCCCGCGCGCCGCCCCGTTCGGCTTCCGCACGGAAGGCGCTCAGCAGGGTGTCCTTGGCCTCGCGGGCGACGGCGCTCGCCGGATGCCCGGGATCCTTCAGCTCGACCAGCGCGGCCAGGTAGGGGCAGCCGTGGTACTCGGGGTCCACGGAGCCCTTCTCCAGCTGTTCGAAGACGTACAGGATGCTCTCGCGCGGGGTCGCGGCCGACGGGTCGGGGTGGGTCAGCCGGGCCTGGTACCCGGGCATCCGCCGCTCCAGGCTGGCGGCCAGCATCTCGTCCTTGCTGTCGAAGAGCTGGTACATCGACCGCTTGGAGACGCCCGCCTCCCGGCACAGCGCCTCGATGCCGATGGACACACCGGCGCGGTAGGAGAGCCGTGCGGCGGCGTCGAGCAGCCGGTCGCGGGGCGACGCCTTCTCTGTGCTGGTCATACCGCGAGGTTACCGCGACGCCGGGCGATGGAGACCGATCGGTGTATGCCGTGGCGCCGGAGCTGAACAAGCGCTTAGATAGGAGACCGGACCTGCTCCTCCCGGACCCTGTCCCCGACCCCGCCGGAGGCCCTGTTGTTCACGTCCGTCGACGACGTCTCCGCCCGCCTCGCCGAGACCGGCTATCTCGCCTCGCCCGCCGTCGCCACGACCGTGTTCCTCGCCGCCCGGCTGGGCAAGCCGCTGCTGGTGGAGGGCCCCGCCGGGGTCGGCAAGACCGAGCTGGCCAAGGCCGTCGCCCAGGTGGCCGGGGCCCGGCTGGTCCGGCTCCAGTGCTACGAGGGCGTGGACGAGTCCCGGGCCCTGTACGAGTGGAACCACGCCAAGCAACTGCTGCGCATCAGCGCGGGCCGCGGCGAGAGCTGGGACGAGACCCGCACCGACATCTTCACCGAGGAGTTCCTGCTCCCCCGCCCGCTGCTGACCGCCATCCGCGGCGACGAGCCGACCGTGCTGCTCATCGACGAGACCGACAAGGCCGACGTCGAGATGGAGGGGCTGCTGCTGGAGGTGCTCAGCGACTTCCAGGTCACGGTCCCGGAGCTGGGCACGGTCACCGCGACCCGCCGCCCGTTCGTCGTCCTCACCTCCAACGCCGGCCGGGAGCTGTCCGAGGCGCTGCGCCGGCGCTGCCTGTTCCTGCACATCGGCTTCCCGGAGGAGGAGCTGGAGCGGCGGATCGTACGGCTGAAGGTGCCGGGCCTCGGCGCGGCGCTGACCGAGTCGGTGGTCCGGGTGGTCGGGGCGCTGCGCGCGATGGACCTGCGCAAGGTGCCGTCCGTCGCCGAGACCATCGACTGGGCCCGCACCCTGCTCGCCCTGGGTGCCGGCACGCTGGACGAGACCGTCGTACGGGACACCCTCGGGGTGATCCTCAAGCATCAGGACGACATTCAGAAGGCGGCGGCCAAGCTCGACCTGGACGCGCTGTGACCGCCGTCGCCGACCGGATCACCGGCCTGGCCGCGGCGCTGCGCGCGCACGGGGTGCGGATCGGCACCGGGGAGACCGTGGACGCGGCGCGGGCGGTGGAGGCGCTGGGCCTCGCGGACCGGGAGCGCCTGCGTGAGGGGCTGGCGGCGACGCTGCTGCACGGACCGGGCCAACGGGCCCTGTTCGACTCGGTCTTCGACCTCTACTTCCCACGTGGAGTCGGCGGTCCCGAGGACGCTCCCCGGGACCGGGAGACCCTGCGCGACCGGCTCGCCGAGGCGCTGGCCGCCGACGACCGGGCGATGATGGCCCAGTTGGCGGCGGAGGCGGTCGACGGCCTGGGCGGGTACGGGAGTTCACCGGGCTCGGACGGCTGGTCGGCGTACCAGACCTTGGACCGGCTGCGACCCCAGACCCTGCTGGCCCGGGTGCGGGCCGACGTCCGGGGCCGGAACGGCGACAGCGGCGCCGGGTTCGCGGACCGGTTGCTGGACGACGAGATCCGGCGCCGCATCGAGCTGTTCCGGCGGCTGGTGGGGGCGGAGGCCCGGCGCCGGGTGGCCGAGCGGCGCGGACGGGACGAGATCGCGCGGCGGGGTGTACGGCCGACCGCCGACCGGGTCGACTTCCTGATCGCCAACCGCGACCAGCTGACCGAACTGCGCCGGGCGGTCCAGCCGTTGGCGCGCAAGCTGGCCACCCGGCTCGCCGCGCGCCGCCGCCGGGCCGCGCGCGGCACGATCGACCTGCGCCGCACCCTTCGCTCCTCGCTGTCCACGGGCGGCGTGCCGATGCGGCCGGTGCTGCGGCGGCGCCGCCCGGTCCGGCCCGAACTGGTGCTGCTCTGCGACGTGTCCGGCTCGGTGTCCGGCTTCTCGGACTTCACCATGCTCCTCGTGCAGGCCCTGCACGACCAGTTCAGCAAGGTGCGCGTGTTCGCGTTCGTCAACCGGCTCGACGAGGTGACCGGCCTGCTCGACCACGGCCGCGCCGACCCGGACGGGCTCAGCGCCCGCATCCGCGCCGAGGCCACGCTCACCGGCTGGCACGGCAGCAGTGACTACGGCGTGGCGCTGGGCGAGTTCGCCGAGCGGTACGGCGGTGCGGTGGGGCCGCGTACGACGGTGTTCGTCCTCGGTGACGCCCGCACGAACATGAGCGACCCGAACCTCCCCGCCGTACGGGAGCTGGCCCGGCGGGCCCGGCGCGTCTACTGGCTCAACCCCGAGCCACGCGACCGCTGGGGCACCGGTGACTCGGCCGCGCCCGCGTACGCCGAGCTGGTGGAGATGCACGAGTGCCGCACGGCCGCCCAGCTCAGCGCGCTGATCGCGGGCCTGCTGCCGGTGTGAGGCGGGGCACGTGGCGATGAGCGGCTGACCTGTTCCGTGCGCTGATCACGGGCCTTGCCGTCGGTATGACGCCGGGTGCCCGGCCGTGATCGACTGGCCTCAACGCCGACACCGACTCAAGGACGTCCCATGACCCACCCGCCCGTGCCGCTGGGCACCTTCCCCACCCCTCTGGAACCGGCGCCCCGGCTCGCCGCCGCGCTCGGGCTCGGGCCGGAGGACCTGTGGGTGAAGCGGGACGACCTGACCGGCCTGGGCGGCGGCGGCAACAAGATCCGCAAGCTGGAGTGGACGGTGGGCGCGGCCCTCGCCGAAGGCGCCGACACGCTCGTGACGACCGGTGCCCCGCAGAGCAACCACGCCCGCCTGACCGCCGCCGCGGGCGCCCGGCTCGGGCTGGACGTCGTCCTTGTCCTGCGCGGGACCCCGGGCGCCTCCCGCTCCGGGAACCTCGCCCTGGACGGCCTGTTCGGGGCGCGGCTCGCCTGGGCCGGCGAGGTGGACCAGGCCGGGCTGGACACGGCGGCGGCCGAGGTCTGCGCAAGCCTGCGGGCCGACGGCGCCCGCCCGGCGCTGATCCCGTTCGGCGGCTCCAGCACGCTGGGAGCCAGAGGGTACGTACGCTGCGGCACGGAGCTGTGCGAGCAACTGCCGGACCTGCGTACGGCGGTCGTGGCCCTCGGCTCGGGCGGCACGATGGCCGGGCTGGTCGCGGCCCTGGGCAGCGGGTCGGTACTCGGCGTCGACGTGGGCGCGCTGGCCGACCCGGCCGCGGCGGTCGCGGAGTTCGCCGCACCGCTCACGGCGGAGGAGATCACGCCGGGCACACTGCGGATCCGCCGGGACCAGGTGGGCGCCGGCTACGCGGCGCTCACCGCCCCGGTACGCGAAGCCCTCCGCCTCGCCGCCCGCACCGAGGGCCTGGTCCTCGACCCGATCTACACCGGCCGCGCCCTGGCCGGCCTGCACGCCGCGGTCCGCGACGGCACCGTCCGCCCGGGCGAGCGGACGGTCTTCCTCCACACCGGCGGCCTGCCGGGCCTGTTCGGCCACACGGACACGATCGCCTTCGCGGAGCAGGGGGCGCGGGTCTTCGACGCGTAGACCGACTCCGCCGGACCGCACCCAGGGCGGCCCGGCGGGCGGGGAAACGGCTGATGGACTCGGTGCTCGGCTAACCCTTCGCGTACTCGTTCGCCATGGTCCCGGCGAAGTCGTACACCACGACCTGCTCGTCGCCGACCACCCAGGCGTCGTGGCCGGGTGGGCAGACGAAGACGTCGCCGGGGCCGACCTCGCTCTCACCGCCGTCGTCCATGCGGATGTGCAGCCGACCCTGCGCCACGTACCCGTTGTGGTGGACCATGCAGCTCTCGGTGCCCGCGATCGGCGCCACGCACTCCGACCAGCGCCACCCGGGTTCGAACGTGCCCACCGCGAAGTCGAGCCCGGTCAGGTGGAGCGCTTCGAGGTGGCCGCGGGGGAAGTCGCGCCGTTCGTCCGGCTTCTCGACCGTCTTCACTTCCAGCATGACGGTGTCCTCCCTTCCGGCCGCTGACCGCGGCCGGGGCCGGCCTCCGTCCCCCGGCGGCCTCGGACGGCACCGGCGCTGCGGCGGCGGCCGTACCCACACCACCATCGTCGGCCCCGCAACCCGGCACCGCCAGACAGGAAGCGGAGACAACGATGTCAGCGGCGAACGGACCGTGGACGCGCGGCACCGTTACTCTGGCGCGGTGACAGCCGGCGACATACCGTCGATCGCGACGGACGACCTCGATGATCCGCCCCTGCGCCCCCTTCCCGAGCGGGTCGCGCTGCTGCTGGAGCAAGTCGACGCGCCGCCACGGCTGGTGGCCCACCTGCGCGCGGTGCACGATGTCGCGGCACAGCTCGTGGCGTGGGTGCGACTGCGCTGCCCGCGGCTGGAGTCGGACGCGGAGGCGGTGCTGTTCGGTGCCGCCACCCACGACATCGGCAAGGCCCTGCACCCGGCCGAGCTGTCCGGTCCCGGCGCCTTGCACGAGGCGGCGGGGCGGGAGTTGCTGCTGGAGCACGGTGTGCCGGCCGGCCTCGCCCGGTTCGCCGGCACCCACGCGTCCTGGACGGCTCCCGGGACCGGCGTGGAGGACCTGCTGGTGAGCCTGGCCGACAAGGTCTGGAAGAACAAGCGCGTCCCGGAGCTGGAGGACCTGGTGGTGGCGCGGCTGGCCGAGGCCGACGGACGGCCGGCCTGGCAGTGGTTCATGGAGCTGGACGAAGCCCTGACCGCCGTCGGGGAGGGCGCGGACCGTAGGCTGGCGTACCAGATGTCCCACCCTCTCAGCCGAAGGTGACCATGTTCGCGGCTTCTCTCGGTGCCGACGGCGCCGAGCTGTGTCCTCTCCAGCCCTGGCAGGCGGAGGAGTTCCTCGCCCATGTGGACCGGGGCCGGGAGTTCATCGGGCGGTTCAACGGACTGCCGGACGTGGTCACGGATCTCGCCTCCGGCCGGGCGTTCCTGGAGGCGTACGCCGACAAGGAGGCGGCCGACGCGGGGCTCATCCGGGCCATCCGCCTCGACGGAACGCTGGTGGGGGCGGTCGTCCTGCGCCGGATGGACGTGCCGCAGGGTACGGCGGAGGCCGGCTGCTGGCTGGAACCGGCCGCGGTGGGGCGCGGTCTGGTGACCCGGGCGGCACGCCTGCTCATCGACTGGGCGATCCGGGAGCGGGGCATCCACCGCGTCGAGTGGTGGGTGTCGGCCGGCAACGCGCCCAGCATCGCGGTCGCCCGCCGGCTCGGCATGCGCAGGGAGGCCGTGCTGCGGGAGAGTCACCTGTACCGGGGCGAGCGGCACGACGAGGAGATCTGGGCGGTCCTGGCCCCGGAGTGGACGGCCGGGCAGGGAGACACCTCGTCCTCGTCGTCGTCCTGAACGACCCTGCCCACCGGCCTACCAACTGCGCGCCGCGCGCAGCAGGAGGGCGCGGACGCGGGCCACGTCGGGGTTGTCGGAGGCGCCGGGGCGCTGGACGAGGAAGCCGGTGTTGATCGGCGGGTCCTCCGGTTCCAGCAGCGCGACGAGCGCGCCGGATGCCAGGAGATCCTGGCACAGATAGCGGGGCAGCACGCTGAACCCGGCGCCGGCGGCCACGGCCGCGAGCACCCCGCGAAGGTCGGGGACGGTCACGGCGGCGGTACGCGACAGACGCCGGCCGAAGACGTGCCGCCAGTAACGGCGGGCGATCGGCAGGTCCTCGGCATAGGTGATGAGCGGAACCTCGTGCAGGACGGCGGGGTCGAAGGAGCCCGGCAGGGTGGGCACTCGGCCTTCGGCTCTCCGCCCGCCGGCCCCCTCACCCACAGCATCTCGCCGGGCGGCCCCCTCACCCACGGCATCCCGCCGGGCGGCGCCCTCGCCCTCGGCATCCCGCGCGCCGGCCCCCGCGCCCTCGGCCTCCCGCCCGCCGGCATCCCGCCCGGCACCCCCTTGCCGCTCGGAGCCCTGCCCGGCGGGCCCCTGACCAGGGAACCGGCCCTCGCCCTCCGATCCGACGGCCCCACCGGCGTCCGCGCCCCGCACGACCACCCCCCTCCCCTCGGCATCCCGCCCGCCGAACCCCTCACCCACGGCATCCCGCCCGCCGAACCCCTCGCCCACGGCATCCCGCCCGCCGGCCCCGTCCCCCTCGGCCTCCCGCCCGCCGGCGCCCTCGCCCTCGGCGTCCCGCGCGGGTCCGCGCCCCGTCAGCCGCTCGGCCCAGGTCGGGGCCGCGACCAGCACGAACTCCTCGTCGGTGAGCGGGACGGCGTGCAACGTACGGCCGCGCGGGCGGGTGGTGGCGATCACCAGGTCGTGGCGGCCGGCGCGCAGTTCGTCCAGCAGCGGATCGGTCAGCCCGGTCGCCACCCGCAGCCGTACGCCCTCGGCGATCAGCGGCGCGAGGGCCGGCAGGACTCTGGTGCACAGGAGTTCCGCCGGGCCGGCCAGATGGACGGGCTCGGCCCGGGTCCCGGCCGGCGGGGTGGGGCCGGCGACGGCGGCCAGCTCGTCCAGGGGCGCGGCGATCCGGGCCGCCAGCTCGTCCGCCACCGGGGTCGGCGTGACCCCGCGCGGCAGCCGTTCGAACAGCTCCCGGCCGGTCTGCCGTTCCAGCGCGCGCATCTGCGTCGTCACCGTGGGCTGTGACAGTCCGAGCAGCCGGGCGGCGCCGGTGAAGGAACCGGAGCGGTACACCGCGAGGAAGGTGCGCAGCAGGTTCAGGTCGAGGGAAGCGAGGGAAGCGGTCTCCACGGGTCCGAGTATGGGCGCCGAGTATTCCCCGGGCGCCATAGGAAATCCAATGTCAGCCATTCGGTGCTTCATTGGATGCCTATGGTTCGTCTCGCCTACGTTCTTTGTCACAGGCCCGAGCCGCCGCATCCGCGGCCCCGAGCCGCCTGTGGACGCAAGCCTTCTGGAGAGAGAACCCCATGTCGAAGATCCTGTTCGTGATGACCGGCGCCGATCACTGGACGCTCGCCGACGGCACCGCGCACCCGACCGGCTTCTGGGCCGAGGAGGCCGTGGTCCCCTACCGCGCCGTCAAGGCCGCCGGTCATGAGGTCGTCGTCGCCACGCCGGGCGGTGCGGTGCCGCCGGTCGACCGGGCGAGCCTGGCCGCCGAGGTCAACGGCGGCCAGGAGAAGGCCGACGAGATCGCCCGCGGGCTGGAGGAGATGACCGAGCTGCGCACGCCGGTGAAGCTCGCGGAGGTGGACCTCGCCGACTTCGCCGCCGTGTTCTACCCGGGCGGGCACGGCCCCATGGAGGACCTGGCCGTGGACGCCGAGTCGGGCCGGCTGCTGGTGGCGGCCCTGGACTCGGGCAAGCCGCTGGCCGTGGTGTGCCACGGTCCGGCCGCCCTGCTCGCCGCGGTCCGTTCCGACGGCGGCAACGCCTTCGCCGGCTACCGCGCGGCGGCCTTCACCAACGAGGAGGAGACCCAGGGCGGCCTCGCCGGACAGGCCAAGTGGCTGCTCCAGGACCGGCTGACCGAGGCGGGTGTCGAGGTGCGGGCGGCTGAGCCGTGGGCGCCGCACGTCGTGGTGGACCGCAACCTGATCACCGGCCAGAACCCGGCCTCCTCGGCCCCGGTCGCCGAGGAACTGCTGAAGCGGCTGGGCTGAGACACCTCGGGCGGGGCGGGCCCTCGCTCGCGAGGGGCGGGGAAACGGGGTGCGGAAAGCGGGTGGTGGCACCGGGGGCGGAAACGGGTGGCGGAAAAATTCCCCGGACGTCACCCGCAACCTCGCCCGGGGTCGGACGTCTGTCGGGGTGGAGGCCTCCACCCCGTCCGTTGTCCGACCCTGAGCGACCGAAGGAAGACATGTCCGCACACCGTGCCCCGCACCCGAACCGCACCCACCGGCTGCGCGCCGCCCTGGGGGTCTCCGCCGTAGGCGCGGCCCTGGCCGTCGCCGGCGCCCTGACCGCCCAGGCGGCCCAGGACGACAGCCCGGCCACGGCCGGCAGCCGCGCCGCCCACCCCGAGAGTGCCACCGCCCCGGCCCCGGCCCCGGCGCGTGACCAGGCGACCCCGTCCCCGGTGCCGTCGCCGGTCCGCACGGAAACCCCGTCCCCCGTCCCGTCCCCCGTACGTACGACGAGCCCTGCCCCGGCCCCCGCCACCCCTGGTCCGGCCGCCCCGAGCCCGGTGCCGTCCACCGCCGCTCCCGCGCCCCGGCACCCGGCACCCGCTCCGGACCACGCGCGTCCGGCGCCCGTACCGCACCACCGTCACGCCACTCCGGCGCCGGTTCCGCAGCAGCACTGAGGCAGGGCCGGTGCGGGGGAGCCGTCGCGCGGCGGCTCCCCCGCCGCCGGCTCGGGGAGATTCATGACGACAGCGACACCACCGGCGACGGCCGTGCCCTGGGAGCGGCCCGGCACCCGGAAGCCCGCCGCGTCCTGGCGGCGCTTCACAGGAGCGCTGCGGGCCCGCGTCCTCGCCCGCACCCGCACGGGTACGACACCGGCCGCGCCCGGCACCGAGCCCCGTACCGGCACCCGGACCGCCGTGGACGCCGGGCGGCCCCCGGGCATCGAGGAGCTGTACCACCACCGCCGGCTGTCCCTGGTGCGCCTGGCGGTTCTGCTGGTGGACGACCTGCCCACGGCCGAGGACGTCGTACAGGACGCGTTCACCGCACTGTTCCGGCGGCACGGCCACCGGCTCGCGCGGCTGGACGACCCGGAGGCGTATCTGCGGACCAGTGTCGTCAACGCGGCCCGCTCGGTGCTGCGCCGGCGCAGGACCGCACGGGCGCACACCCCCGCCCCCGAGGGACACGCGCCCGCCCCCGAGGAGGACGTGCTGCTGCACGAGGACCACCGGGAGGTGCTGGCGGCGCTGGGCACGCTCACCCGGCGGCAGCGCGAGGTACTGGTGCTGCGTTACTGGTCGCATCTGACCGAGGCCGAGATCGCGACGACGCTCGGTCTGTCGCGCGGTGCCGTCAAGTCCACGGCCAGCAGGGCGCTGGACGCCCTGGGCCGGCGTCTGGAGGGGCTGCGATGAACGAGTCCGGTACGGGGACCACGGCGACGCCGGTGGAGGAGCGGCTGCGGGCCGCACTGGCCGCGCGGGCGCACTCCGTCGGTCCGGCCGACCTGCGGCCCCTGCGCCCGCCGACCGGGCCGGTGCGGTCCCGGCGGGTGCTGGTGCGCCGGGCGGTGGCGGGCGTGCTGGTCCTGGCCGCCGTGGCCGCGCTGGTGTTCCTCTCGGTGCGCCGTGAGCCGGCCCGCCCGGCCGAGCCGGCCCGCTCCCCGCATCCACCGACCGGCACGCCGGCCCCCGTCCCGAGGCCGGTGAACCCGTCCACCACCCAGCCGTCCCCGAGCGCGCGACAACCCTGAGCCCACCCGCACGGCTCCTCCGCAACGGACCGCGGGGCGCTAGGTTGGGCGGCATGAGCAACCTTGACCGCGCGCCCGTGCCCAGTGTCTGCGGTGGCCGCGGATTCGTCGTCGCCGAGCCCGTGCGCGAACTGCTGAGTCCCCGTCGGGTGAGGCTGGGCGAGTCGGCCGAGGTGCGCCGGCTGCTGCCGAACCTGGGCCGGCGCATGATCGGCGCGTGGGCCTTCGTCGACCACTACGGCCCGGACGACATCGCCGACGAGCCCGGCATGCAGGTCCCGCCGCATCCGCACATCGGGCTGCAGACGGTCAGCTGGCTGCACGAGGGCGAGGTGCTGCACCGGGACTCGACCGGCAGCCTGCAGACGATCGGGCCCCGGCAGCTGGGCCTGATGACCTCGGGCCGCGCGATCAGCCACTCCGAGGAGAGCCCCCGCCCGCACGCACGCTTCCTGCACGGCGCCCAGCTGTGGGTCGCCCTGCCCGGCGAACACCGGCACACCGACCCGACGTTCGAGTACCATCCCGAGCTGCCCGCGGTGACCGCGCCCGGTCTGACCGCCACAGTGATCCTCGGCGACCTGGACGGCGCCCGCTCCCCCGGTACGGCGTACACCCCGATCATCGGCGCCGACCTCGCCCTGCGCCGGGGCGCCGAGGCCCGCCTCCCGCTGGAGCCCGACTTCGAGTACGGCGTGCTGGCCATGTCCGGCGAGGTGCACGTGGACGGCGTGCCGGTCCTCCCCGGCTCCCTGCTCTACCTCGGCTGCGGCCGCTTCGAACTCCCGCTGCGCGCCGAGTCGGACGCCGGCATCATGCTGCTCGGCGGCGAGCCGTTCGCCGAGGAGCTGGTCATGTGGTGGAACTTCGTCTGCCGGTCTCACGAGGAGATCGCACAGGCGCGCGAGGACTGGATGAAGGGGGTCCGTTTCGGCGAGGTGAAGGGCTACGACGGAGCTCCGCTGCGCGCGCCCGAACTGCCGGACGTGCCGCTCAAGCCCCGAGGACGGGTGCGCTGACCCGGGAATCGCGGTCACCGCTCTCAGGGCCAAGTCGCCGCAAGGGCGCGCAGATCCGGAAAGCGGGGACCGGGAACCATCTCCTGGCTCGTCTCACCGTTGAGCCAGCACACTTGCTCGGGGCCTCCGTCGCCGGTGTCGAACAGGCAGCACACTCCGCCGCCGGCGGCGGTGAGGGAGGTGAACACCTCCCTGACGCGGGCCGACCGCGCGAACACGCGGCTCATCGCCGACGTCGCCATCGGCCAGACGGGCCAGCGCCCTGGCGACGTTCCGGGGACGCAGGTAGATGTCGTAGCCGTAGGTCAGTCCCATTCTCCCCCCTCTGCTGGGCCGTACCGCACCTTCTCACGATCCGCCCCTGGGGAGCCTGCCGGTTCCGGAGGGGAGCGCCGCGGGGGATCACAGTATGCATCAGGGCACTGTTCCGCCCGCCCTCCCGTCATGCACCGGGGTCTGCTGCGCGGCGCCCGGGCTTCCGGGACCCCGGACCGGATGCCGGGGTGCGCCGCTCTCCACCGGGAGCAGTTTCGCGACCCGTTCGCCGATCCAGTGGCCGAGTGCCTGGTAGGCGTCGAAGCGCTGGCTGTCGAACCACTGGTCGCTGGTGCCGTCGTGGGGAAATGCCCGGTGGGCCTGGGCGTGTGCGAGGAGTGCGTAGGGCATGTCGGGGGTCAGCGTGGCCCGGGCGACGATCAGCCGTCCCCGCGTCCCCAGCGTTCGGCCGCGTTCGTCCACCAGTGCGCGCGGGTAGACGATCTCACCCTCGGCCACCGTGTCGGCCGAGAGCCGGAGGTCGAGGGCGGCCAGTGGGCTCGGCGGGGCCGGCGGGGCCGGCTGCGGTGTGAGGGGAGGCGCGCTGCCGGGAACGAGCTTCTGCCAGTCCTCGCGCGCGATCCTGATCTCGACCCCGAGCTCCTCCTTGGCCAGGGCGATGGCCTCGCCCAGCGCGGGGGCGAAGGCCCCGGAGCCCCCGCTGGCGTCCACGCACACGGCGGTGGTGACACCGTGCCGGAGCAGTTCGACCAGGCCGAGGTTCTCGTAGTGCCCGCCGTCCGTGACCAGCAGCATCCGGTCGTCCAACGGGTAGCGGCCGGACACTTCCCGCAGCAGGTACGGCAGGCGGCGGATGCCGGGCATCGGAGGCAGCCCCCAGTCGGCACGCTCGCCCCAGAGGGCTCCGAGCACACCGGGGTTGGGGAGCCAGGTGCCGAGCCGGGCGTTGGAGAGCGCGAACAGCGTCTGGAACGCGCGCGCCTGGCGTCCCATGGCGGAGGCGAAGGCCGCACCGGAGACGGCGACGGCTGACTCGACGGTCAGGTCCTTGCGGATGACCGGTCTGGTGCGGTTCCACAGGACGTCCGTCCGGGCGTAGCCGACGTCCGGACCGCCGACGTAGTCGTACGACAGGGTGAACGACACCGCGTGCCGCCCCGGCGGTGTGCGGTCGGCGCCGGACAGGTTGGCCGCCGCGGCGAAGACGACCTGGGGGAAGCCGGGGTGCCGCCTGCCGTAGCAGGCGAGCGGGGTCGGCTCGTCGAAGTCGTAGGGGACCGCCACCTGTTCGCCGTCCGGGTCGGTCTTGCGGCGGACGGCGAAGGCGGTGGCCAGCCGGGCGCGGTAGAAGGGGTGGAGACTGGTCCACGTCTGGTCGAGGCTCAGCGCGACCGCGCAGAGGACGACGGGAAGGCCGATCTGGACGGCCGCAGGCCATGTCCGCCCGACGTGGATCGCCCAGCCCAGAACGAGCAGCGAGGCCGCTGTCACCACAAGGAGAACCGCCCACACCAGTAGATATTTGCCGAGCACAGGCACGGCGCGCACCAGTCGTGAACGCCTGGCGGACTCGACGGCGTGCTCGGTGGACTCGATGCGCCGCCATGAGGTGCCGACCAGCACGGTCAGATAGGTGAGCAGCCCCACGACTCCGCCGCTCACTGCGGTCGCCGGGGCATGGAGCGTCCACAGACGCGCCGTCCCCCACTCCAGGGCGGGGAGGACGACCACCACGACGGCCAGCAGCAGGCCCGCCACCACGAACGTGCGGAAGACCTGCTTCAACACCTCCGACAGGAACTGTCTGGCGAGGAACAAGGACACCAGCCAGAGGAACCAGAACACGGCCGCGGCGCACAGGAGGGCCAGAACGGCCCACAGCGCGGGTCCCCGGAAGCCCGGGAGCCGGGTCGGGTCTGCCAGCGGAACGAGGTGGTAGCCCCAGCTCAGGGCGAGCCCCAGGACCAGCAGAGTCACGGTGAGCAGCCCGAGGGACGCCAGCAGGCCCCGCAGTACGGCCCCGATGGCGGCCAGCCACTGGCCGGTGCCTTCCGCGACGTACTTCGAGTGCCGGCGGGTGTGGTCCTCCTCCGGCGTGCCGGGCATGAAGACGTCGCCGGGACCAGCCCTGTACGGGTCCTCCCCACGCCACCGGCTCGTCCCGGCCAGCGCCAGTTGCAGGGCACCGGTGGTGTAGCCGCCTCCGGAGACCGACACCAGGTAGCGCGCCCTGCGCAGCTGGGGGCGGAGGGCCTGCAGCGCGCCCAGGGTGACGCAGGCCGAGCGGATGCCGCCGCCCGAGACGCAGAAGCCGAGCCCGCCCTGTTCCCGGCCGGGCGGCACCCGGCTGCCGTTCTCCCAGCGTGCCGCCCTGGAACGGGGAGGGTCGCCGCGCGCCGTACCCGGCCAGCGCATCCGGCCCCACGCCATCACGGGCCAGGGCGCGACGACGTCGGGCCCCTCGGGGCCCGAGTCGGTCGTGTCGCCCCTGTGCTTGCTTCCGCACACGCATGTCCGGTGGCATGCGCGCTCCCTGGCGTACCTGCGCTGGGCACAGCCGTAGAACGCGGCCCGTTTGAGGACGATCGCGACCAGGACCGCGGCGACCGGCACGGTGACGACGAGCAGCAGCCACTTGACCGTCGCGAAGCCCGCCGCCCACGCGAACGCCCAGTCCGCGCCGCTCAGTCCATGGAGGAGCAGCAGTTTCTCGGTCACGGCGCACACACACGCCGCGACGACCGCGCCGATCCCGTACACGAGCAGGCAGCGGTGTCTCATGCGCACCGCTATGGTGCGGCCGCTCAGCGAGAACGCGAGCGCCGTGCTGATGGTGTACGTCCCTGTGAGGACGAAGTCGGCCGTCACTGCCGTACGGTAGTCGGCCGCCCGGTCGCCGACGAGGGTGTGCGCCGCACGCGCGCCGCCGGCCAGTTGCAGCCCCACGTCGTCTACGGCGGGGGCACGGTGGCGGATCCAGAGCCCTGCGCCGAAGACGACGAGGGCCGCTACGGCCAGGACGCAGCTGTGCACGCGCGACAGGGTGGCGGGGCGTGCGTCTCCCGGCGAGGCCGGCAGGCTGCGCGTCCCGTCATCGGCATCCTGTCTCACTGCGGGACCCCCGCCGCGGCCCACGGGGCGAAGGCGTTGTCCACCGAGCGCAGGGACGCCCGCAGCCCCGGGAAGTGCCGTAGCAACACGCTGGTCATGCTGGTGTTCTCGATCCAGTCCAGGCCGGTCCGGGTGTACACCTGCGGGGTGTAGTCCCTGGTGAGGAACCGGTCGCTGTTGAGGCGGCGGGAGGCCATCAGGACGAAGACACGGAACGCCGTGTCGCTGAACGCGAAGCCCTTGGGGCGGGGTTCGGCGAACATGCCCACCGAGAGGTCGACGCGCTCGATGTCCCCGTCGTAGACCCGGCGCAGTTCCTCGGCCCAGACGGGGTTGTCCGTGAGGGTGTGGAAGTCCTCGGCAGGGCGGAGATGGAGCTGGCGCCGGAACTCGTTGTAGCGGGGCACGCCTACCTCACGCGAACGCAGGATGTCGACGGCTCCGAGGTCCATGAGCTTGCCGTCGGGCCGTTGGAACTCCTGGAGGAACCGGGGGTAGTTGTGCAGGGTCACCAGGCCCGGGTGCGATGTGCCGAAGGAATAGAGCAGGTCGCTCAGGGTGTGCTTGCCGAGGATGTCGTACGCGTGCCACCCCGTCAGTTCCCGGAAGCAGGCCTCCTGCAGGAGCGAGTCGTCGGCGGCCGACCGGAAGCTCCAGTCGTCCGGGATGAGGGGGTGCATACGGTAGACGGCGACGAACTCCTCCGTGAGCGAGTACGGGACGCCGAAGTGGTCGGTGCGCCCTCCCACGATGCCGCTGAGCACCTCGCTCCCGCTGAGACGGCCGAGCAGCTTGTGCAGGCGCTCGCCCAGCAGGCCGTACCAGTTGGCGTGCATGGCGGTGACGGTCGTCGGGTGACTGATGACGGCGGGGGTCCATTCCACGGTGTGGATCTTGGCGATGAGCGCCGCGGTGATCAGCCGTGCCCGTTGGAAGAGCTCCTCGTCGGACCACGCCGGGTAGGCGTCGTGCAACGCGTCGCAGATCGCGTTGTGTTCGAGCAGGAAGACCATGTGCATCATGGCCAGTCCCACCCAGAAACCGGGAACGCCCGCCGGGTCCTTGTCCGGGTCGTTTGGGAACAGCGGGCCGTCGGGGACCCGGAGCCTGCCGCCTTGGCCGGTGCGCAGCGACCGCTGCTCGTCCAGGTTGTTCCCGTACAGTTGGGACGCGTCCCACCAGGGCGAGTTGTCGTTGAGGAAGGTCGGCGGCAGACGGTCGTGCCCGTCCGGGCGGGTGGGATCCGGGATGGTCCGCGGCACGAGCATCGGTGGCGCGGGCCATGGGTCGTCGTCGGCCAGATCGATGCGCCAGGGGCGGTCCATGGTGCCCTGCCCGTGACTGACCCAGTCCCTGATCATGAACTGGAGCCAGGCGGCGACCAGGGCGTTGACGGATTCTGCCGGGACGAACGCGTGCCGGGTCAGCAGGGCCCGGCTCACCTCGCGGGGGCTCGGGGAGAGCAGGCGTGGCTCGGGTTCGGGAAAGGCCCGGTCCGGCGGCACGTTGCGGCCGAAACGCGAACGGGCCATGCCCATGCGGGGGTCGGCCAGGTCGTTGTAGGTCCCGTCGGCCGTGCGCGCCGTCAGATTCTGCACGTTCGGGGGGCCGACCTCCGGCAGGTCGCACGACGGGTAGGAGGCGGTGTCGAAGAGGTTCTTGCGGCGCAGGTTGTCCCGCAGGCCGACGAGGGTCAGCAGACCGAGGGGCTTGGGCAGGCGCTGCCAGCCGACCTTCCGGTCGACGGCGACCGCCAGCCGGTCGTGCAGCCGCACGAACCACGGGGCCCGGCCTTGTGGTGCTGTGCTCATGAGGGGATTCCTTCCGGCGTCCCATCCCGGGAGGCCCGGCGCGGCGGCCCGCGGGGTCAGCGGACGTCCGGCAGCCGGCACGGCCACCCCCGGGCGACGAGTGTCAGGGCGACGTTGACCGTCGAGATCGCCGTGGCCGCGACGGCCATGCGGCGCGGCAGCAGGCCCTCGCGGCCGGCGCAGGCGGCTGCCAGGGTGTCGCTCGCGTGGATGAGCGTGCCGGTCCGCAGCTCCCGGTCGAGTTCGTCCGCGTCCACAGGGCACAGCAGTCGGGCGCCGATGACCACGGTGCGCACGCCGAACATACGAAGCACGTAGACGAGGGCGGGCTGTCCGGGGTCCGCGCCCAGACGGCGGGCCATCACTCGCGGGGTCAGCAGCGCCGCTGCGCCGTTCACCAGTCGGATCACGGCCAGAGAACCGCGCGCGGCTGTCCGCACGTCCATCTCAGCGTCCCTTCCAGGCGGGCATCCAGAGGATGTTCGCGCCCTCGTCCCTACGATATGGGAAGCGGTCCTGATACGCGCGTCGGGCCGCGGGGCGCTCCTGGTGCGGTGTGCCGTTCATGGCCTGTCTGAGCCGCGCGATCCGCAGTTGGATCGTGCGGCGGGCACGGTTCCGGCTGTCCAGCGGCCGGTGTTCGGGCACGGCGCTCCAGGGGTCGAAGGACAGCCGGTCGGCACGGGCGAACCGGTCCGCGGATCGCAGTCCTGCCGGAGCAGGCGCAGGGTGGCCACCGGCACGAACGGCGAGAGACGTTCGGGCCGCACCACGGACGCGTTCTCGGCCGGCATCCGGTGGGCGTCTGTCCGTAGTGGTCGGGCGGGTGCCGGGGCACCCGGCTGTGGGTCCCGTCGCGGGGCACGAAGCCGTATCAGACGGCGGTCACCGTCCAGACCGCCCTGCCTGCGGACCGCCGGTGAGTTGTTCCCCTTTGCCGTCGCCCGCTACCGCAGCTGCGCACCGTACCTCCTCGGCGCGGGCCAGGCCATGCAGGACTTCAGGTCCGCGCATCCGGGAACGTCAGGCTGAAATCCAGGACTTTGCGCCGCCCCCAGTAGACGTTGCCGAGGTAGACCCCCTGCCCGACGCTGCGGATCTCGTCCCGGATCCAGTGGGCCACGAGCGAGGTGTGCGAGTAGTCGAGGACGATGCACGCGCCCCTGTCCGACCAACTGGAGTCCGGGTAGACCCGCGCCCGCACCGCCCGGATCCCGAACGGCGTGACACAGTTGCGCAGTTCACGGCCGTCGGGGTCGAAGACCTTGCCCTGCCACACGAGACGGCGCGCCAGCACGGCCGCCACGGCGTTCGTCTTCGGGCCGAGACCCAGGAGCACCGTCCCCAGGCCCTTTCCCCGGGGAATCTCCCCGGGCGGGGAGGAACGGAACAACCGGTCCAGGTCGGGCCGCGACATGCCCAGCAGCCGTTCGGCGCCGGTGTCGGTGGCGTGGCTCATCGTGCACCTCCATGGCCCACTGCCGTGGGCATGCGTTCCCGTGCACCGTCGCTACGGCCATCCTATTTCGGCCGGTCCGTCCCCGGCATCCCGGCGGCCGTGCGATGCGACAGCCGCGCGGTGCGCGCCCGATGGGGACGAGGGGCAGGCCGCCAAAGATTGCTGAATCGTGAACAAACGAACCGACGAGGCTGTCGCTTGAGGCGCGCGAGGCTTTGGGACCCGACCTGGCATCAGGTGGACTCGGCGCTGGGTGCCCAACGGTGGGTGGTGGAGCAGGGAACCCTGGAACTGCCACGCGCCAGTTGAGGGCGGGCGGACAGCGCGGCCAGGGCTGAGCGTTGTCGGTGGAGCACCAGGCGTGGACGGCCGCTGCCGTGGAGCGGGAGGAGATGGGCTGGGCTCCCGGCGGGCGGCGGTGGCGCCGGGCTGGGACTGCGCGTACGCCTCCCGGCTCGAAGAGGGGAGAGCCCGGCTGAAACGGATGGTGGAACGGGGCCGGCCGGCCGGGGCCCGGCGCGGCACGAACCGCCCTGGCCGCGTCGCGGGCGGGCCCGCACCGCGTGCCTGGTACTGGCTTTCCTAGGGAGCCATGCCCAGGAAAAGGCCTCCCTGTATGCCGGGGCTCTCCGTCACGACGATGGATTCCGCAAGGCGCCTTCGCACAGAAAGGCGCCCCCGCCCCACACCTGCCCATGTGGCGGCGAACCGAGCGTCCCACGGAGATGGCAAGCCTCATGAACGCCACCGACAAGCCGGCTGTCCTCCAGTCCCGGAGGGCCCGGCACCGCACCGCTCACCACGGCCGGACGTACCGTCCCTGGCATTTCCGCACCGTGGTCGGCGTGGTGTTCGTCGTCATGGCCGCCAGCAGCGCGCCGTCTCCGCTGTACGGGCTCTACCAGCAGCGATGGCACTTCGACACGACCACCTCGACGGTCGTGTACGCCTGCTACGCCCTCGGTGCGATCGTGACCCTCCTCCTCGCCGGGGGCCTGGCCGAGCATCTGGGGACGCAACGGACGATCGTGGGGGCGCTGGCCACCGTCGTCGTCAGCTTCGTCGTGTTCCTCGTGGCCACCGGGGCCTGGGCGCTGTGCCTGGCCCGCCTGATCCAGGGCGTCGCGGTCGGATTGCTCACCAGCAGCGCGGGCTCGGCACTGGCCGACCTTCACCGGGACCGCAGTCACCGGGCCGCGTCGGCCGCCAACAGCGCGGCGACCTCGACAGGCATCGCGCTGGGCGCGGTCTTCTCCGGTCTCGCCGTTCAGTTCGCTCCCGCGCCGCTGGTCACCCCGTTCGTCGTGCTGACCGTCCTGTCCATCGGCGGGCTGCTCCTGGTGCGGTCGATCCCCGCCTGGCAGACCGTGCCGGACCGGCTCGGCCCCTGGCGCCCCCGGGTGCTGCGGCTGGGCGCGGAGCCACGCGGGACCCTGCTCCGGGTGGCCCCCATCGTGACGGCCGGCTGGGCGGTCGTGGGCCTGTATCTGGCACTGGGTGTCGACCTGGTCGCCGGGCTGCTGCACACCACGGACAGGGCGCTGTCCTCGCTGGTCATCCTTGTGGTGCAGGGCTGCGGCGGCATCGCTCCGATGCTGCTGCGCAGGCTTGGCGACCGGGCGGCGTCGGTGACGGGGTGCGCGTTGCTGGTGGCCGGGGTCGGGGTGTCCGTGACCGGGTTCGACACGGCTCACCCGGTGCTGTTCTTCATCGGCGCGGCGATCACCGGCGCGGGGTTCGGCCTGACCTTCATGGGGTCCACGAGCACCGTGACGGCGGCGGTGATCGCGGGGGGCCATCCCCAGCTCCTGCCGGGGTTCTTCGCCCTGGCCTACCTGGCGGTGAGTGTGCCGGTGGTCGCCCTGGGCGCCGCCGTTCCCCGGTTCGGCGTCGCGGCAGCCTTCTCGTGGTTCGGGCTGCTCGTGGCACTGCTGGCCGTAGCAGCAGGGGCCATCGCTGTCCGCTCGGCCCGGGCCGAGTCCCGGAAGAAATAGCTGCATCCCACCCGATTTTTCTAGAATCAAACGAATGAGAGGCAGTGGCATGGCCACTTGGTTCATCACCGGCGCGTCCCGCGGTTTCGGCCTGGAGATCGCCCGTCAGGCACTGGAGCGGGGCGACAAGGTCGTGGCGACGGCCCGCAGGCCCCAGGCCGTACAGGACGCGCTCTCCCGGTACGGGGACAGCCTGCTTGCCGTCGCCCTGGACGTCACCGACGAGGCACAGGCCCACGAGGCCGCCGGGGCGGCCGTGGAGAGGTTCGGGACGATCGACGTCCTGGTCAACAACGCGGGACGCGGCGTGCTGGGCGCGGTGGAGGAAACCTCCGATGCCGCGTTCCGCTCGGTCTACGACACCAACGTCTTCGGTCTGGCCAACGTCACCCGCGCCGTACTGCCGGTCATGCGCCGGCAGAGGTCGGGCCGCGTTCTCAACCTGAGTTCCATCGGCGGCTTCGAGAGCGTGGCGGGCTTCGGCGTGTACTGCTCCACCAAGTTCGCCGTGGAAGGCCTGTCCGAGGCCATGCGCGCCGAACTGGCACCGTTGGGGATCCATGTCACGATCGTCGAGCCGGGATACTTCCGCACCGACTTCCTCGACGCCACCAGCCTGCTCACGGAGGGCCGGATCATCTCCGACTACGCCGAGACCGCCGGCGCCGTGCGCCAGGCCGTTCCCGGGCTCAACCACGCCCAGCCCGGTGACCCCGTCAAGGGCGCCACGGCCATCCTCGCCCTCGCCGACGCCGCCCACCCGCCGCTGCGCGCCCAGCTCGGCAGCGACTCCGCCGCGGCCATGGACCACAAGATCGCCCAGCTTCGCGAGGAGACCGACACCTGGCGGCAGCTGGCCCTGTCGACCGACCATGACGACGCGAAGGGCACCAAGTGAGCCGCCGTGTGACGCGCACGGCTCGTACGAGAAGGAGGCTGCCGTGACAGAGCTCGGTGCATACCTGCGCGCATGCCGTGCCCGGCTCAGTGCGGAGCAGGTGGGGCTGCCCACGTCCGGGCACCGCCGGGTGCCGGGACTGCGGCGCGAGGAACTCGCCTCGCTGGCCGGCGTCAGCGTGGACTACATCGTCAGGCTGGAACAAGGCCGCGTGAAGTCCGCCTCGCCCGCCATCCTCACCGCCCTGGCCCGGGCACTGGAGCTCCGTCCCGACGAGGAGGAATACCTCCTGCGGTGTGCGGCGGAAGCCGGCCTGTCCGACCAGGCGAAGCCGGCGGCGCCGAGAAACCAGCAGGTGTCGCAGGCCACCCAGGTCCTCCTGGACAGCATGGTGAACGTCCCCGCGCTCGTGCTCGGACGCCGTATGGACATCCTGGCGTGGAACAGCCTGGGCGCGGCGCTGTTCACCGACTACGCCAGACTGCCGGCCAAGCGCCGCAACCACATATGGCTCACCTTCCTCGACCCCGAGGTCCGCGGGCTGTACGCGAACTGGGAGAGAGTCGCCCAGGAGTGCGTGGCCTATCTCCGCATGGATGCCGGCCGCTACCCGAACGATCCCGAACTCGCCCGCCTCGTCGGGGAACTCTCCGTGAAGGACCCCGACTTCCGCCGATGGTGGTCCGACCACAGGGTCCGGGCCCAGCGGCATGGCCGCAAGGAGTTCGTCCACCCGATCGCCGGCCAGCTCAGCCTGGACTTCCAGGTGCTCGATGTGCGCGGCTCCACGGACCAGAGCCTGCTCGTGTACACCGCGGAACCGCACTCGCCGAGCGCGCAGGCCCTGACCTTCCTGACGGGCTGGGCCGCCACCGAGCTCCCCGCGGGGGCGACGGGCGCGGCGGCCGAGTCCGAGGACGAGCAGTCGCCGCGTCGGTGACCGGCGGGGACCGCCCTCCGTCAATTCCGACAAAAGGGGGGTTTGGCTCTAAGTTTACAAACCCACCTACTCGGACTAATTTCGCACCAGCGACAACCTCCCGCAGGTGTGCAGCCGCGTCTTCCCCTGAACGGAATGTCCCTTCCGCACCAATCCCGCAGGGAAGATCAGAAGTGAGGCACCATGAAGCATCTGGAACCCGATGCACGCCCGGCCCCCCAGTCACGGCCACCAGTGCCCGAGGTCGACATCACCTTGAATGTCAACGGCACACTGCACCGGCTCCGGCTGGATGCGCGGGTCACGCTGCTCGACGCGCTGCGTGATCACATGGGCCTGACCGGCGCGAAGAAGGGGTGTGACCAGGGCGCGTGCGGGGCCTGCACGGTCATGGTCGACGGCAGGCGCATCGTGTCGTGTCTGGCGCTGGCCGCCCAGTACGAGGGGCGCGAGATCACCACCGTCGAGGCCCTGTCGGTCGATGGCGAGTTGCATCCGATGCAGGCGGCTTTCGCCCGGCACGACGCGTTCCAGTGCGGTTACTGCACGCCGGGGCAGATCATGTCCGCGGTCTGCCTGATCGCCGAGGGACGTGCGAACTCGGAGGAGGACATCCGTGAGTTCATGAGCGGCAACATCTGCCGCTGCGGCGCCTATCCGAACATCCGCGCGGCGATCCGCGACGTCACGGCGGAAGGCTGACCATGCACCCCTTCGAGTACGCCCGGGCCACCGACGCCGACCAGGCCGTGGCCGTGGTGACCGCCGATCCCGACGCCTCGTTCCTCGCCGGCGGAACCACGCAGCTCGACCTCATGAAGGACGGGGTTCTGCACCCCGACCGGCTCATCGACATCACCCGTCTCCCGCTCGGCGGCATCACGCACACCGCTTCGTCGATCCGGGTGGGCGCGCTGACGACGATGGAGGAACTGGCCGCCGATCCCGTCGTGGGCGAGCGACTGCCGTTCGTGCGGGAGGCTCTGCTGCTCGGCGCCTCGACGCAGCTGCGCAACATGGCCACCATCGGCGGCAACCTGCTCCAGCGAGCCCGGTGCCGCTACTTCAGAGACCCCACCGTGGCCGCCTGCAACAAGCGCGCCCCGGGTTCCGGGTGTGCCGCCATCGCGGGAATCCAGCGGATGCACGCGATCCTGGGCACCAGTGACCACTGCATCGCCCTGCACGCCTCGGACGTCGCGGTGCCGCTGACCGCGCTCGACGCGATCGTCCACGTCCAGGGCGCTGACGGATCCCGGTCGATCCCCCTCACCCAGTTCTACCTGCCGCCGGGCGACACCCCCCACATCGAGAACGTACTGCGGCACGGCGAGCTGATCACCGCGGTCGAGGTCCCCCTGCTGCCCGAAGGCACGCGCTCCCAGTACCTCAAGGTCCGTGACCGGGTCTCCTACGAGTTCGCGCTGGTCTCGGCCGGCGTCGCTCTCGTGATGGAGGACGGCGTCATCGGGGAGGCCCGCGTGGCGCTGGGCGGGGTGGGCACCGTCCCGTGGCGTGCCTGGGACGCCGAGGAGACGCTGCGGGGTGCCCGCGCGGGCTCCGACTCCTTCCGCGGCGCGGCGGAGGCGGCCCTGGCGGGGGCCAGGCCGTTGCCTGGTACGGCGTTCAAGGTGGAGTTGGCCAAGCGCACGCTCGTGCGCACGCTGGAGACCGTCGCGGGAGTGCTGTCATGACGACTGTGGAAGCCGGCAAGGTCGTCGGTGCGGGCATCGACCGCGTGGACGCCCCGCTGAAGGTGGCCGGAGAGGCCCGCTACCCGAACGACTTCTCCTTCCCCGGTATGGCACACGCCGCCCTGGTGGGCAGCACCATCGCCGCGGGACGCATCAGCGGCATCGACGTGACCGATGCCCTGGCGGCACCGGGTGTGCTGACCGTCCTCACCCATCTGAACGCGCCGAAGCTGGAACGCGGCCCGATGACGCTGCTGGGCGGATCACCCCCGGCTCCGCTGCAGGACGACCGCGTGCTGCACTACGGTCAGCACATCGCGGTCGTGGTGGCCGAGAGCGCGGAGCAGGCCCGGCACGCCGCACGGCTGGTACGCGCCGAGTACGAGGCGACCGAGGCCCTCCTCGACGTCGAAGACCCGCGTGCCGAGATCGTCGAGAACCCCTGGGGACTGGACACCCAACGCGGAGACGTGAAGACCGGTTTCGCCCAGGCGGATGTCGTGGTCGAGGGGACGTATACGACCCCGGACAACACCAACAACCCGCTCGGTCTGATGACGACCGTCGCGTCCTGGCACGGCGACGCGCTGACGGTGCACGACTCCACACAGTGGCCCCACAACGTGCGGACCTCGCTGGCCACCATCTTCAAGGTCCCCGAGAGCGGCATCCGCGTGCTGGCCCCCTTCGTCGGGGGCGGCTTCGGCGCGGGACTGCGGGTGTGGCCCCACACGATCCTCACCGTGCTCGCGGCCCGCGAGGTCAACCGCCCGGTCAAGCTGGTCCTGACCCGGCCGGAGATGTTCACCTCCGTCGGACACCGGCCCAACAGCGTCCAGCAGATCAAGATCGGTGCCACCCGTGACGGGGACCTGGTCGCCATCGAGCATCACGGCATCTCGTCGGTCGCGATGGAGGACGACGACTACGAACCCGTCTCCTTCGGATCCGCGGTGGCCTACGCCTGCCCCCATGTCCTGACCCGCGACCGGCAGGCGCGGCTGAACATCCCCTGTCCGGGCTCCATGCGCGCGCCGGCCGAGGGGCAGGGCAACTTCGCTCTGGAGTCCGCGATCGACGAAGTCGCCCACGCCGTCGGCATGGACCCCCTTCGGTTCCGGCTGCGCAACTACGCGGAGGAGAACCCGGTCCTGGGCCTTCCCTGGTCGAGCAAAGCGCTGCGGGAGTGTTTCCTGGAGGGTGCCGAGCGGTTCGGCTGGTCGCGGCGCACGCCGGAACCGGGCTCCATGCGGGACGGCCGCTGGCTCGTCGGCTACGGCATGGCGGGTGTCTCCTATCCCTTCTACCAGGTGCCGTGCCAGGCCCGTGCCTCCGTGCGCCGCGACGGCTCCGCGTATGTCCGCAGTGCCGCCACCGACATCGGAACCGGCACCTACACGGTCATGACCCAGCTGGCCGCCGAACTCCTGGGCCTGGACGTCACCCGGGTGCGTTTCGACCTCGGTGACTCCGACATGCCCTACGCGCCCCAGGCCGGCGGCTCCGGTCTCACCGGTGCCCTCGGCAACGCGGTCCACGCCGCCTGCCGGCGCCTGGTGCGGGAATTCCTCGACGTGGTCCGCGACGACACGGACTCCCCCCTGCGCGCAGCCACCGTGGACGAGGTGACCGTCACCGACGGGCGCATCCACCGCATCACGGATCCCGAACAAGGCGAGTCCTACATCGACATCCTCGCCCGGCACGGCCTGGAGGAACTCAGCGCCGACGGCAGAAGCACGCCGCCCAGCAGCGAGGAACTGGGCATGGCCATGGCGGGCGCCTTCGGGGCGAAATTCGTCGAAGTGCGCATCGACCGGGAACTCGGCCTGCTGCGCGTGGCACGCGTGGTCTCCGCCATCGACGGCGGCCGCATCCTCAACGAGAAGACCGCCACCAGCCAGATCGTCGGCGGCACCGTGGGCGGCATCAGCCAGGCCATGTTCGAGGAGACCGCCACCGACCCGGGCACCGGACGCATCGCCAACGCCACCTTCGGCGACTACCTGATGCCGGTCAACGCCGACATCCCCGACATGGAGGTGCTGTTCGTCGGCGGCCCGGACCGGGCAACCGCCGTCGGCACCAAGGGAGTCGGCGAGATCGGCCTGGTCGGCCTGGCGGCGGCCATCGGCAACGCCGTCTTCCACGCCACCGGACGCCGCCTCCGCTCCCTGCCGATCACCATCGACCAGCTCATGCTCTGAAAGACGGCTCCCCGGCGCCAGCTGTGCCCCATGACCGAGCGAGCCCGTGATGTCCGGCTTGCCGTGGACGAGCCCGGCACGGACGTCGGCTCGTCCGCGTGCCGGTGACCCGGCCCGGGGTCCGCGCTGCCGGCCACACGCTCACGAAACAGGGTCGCGCCAGCTGGTGTCGCCGACCGGAACCCTGACCGGCGCGCGTACTCCCCTCCCCCCTGACACAGCGGCCCTGTGCCGCCCGGGACGGACCTGGGCGGAAGCTGCGGACATCCCGCGACGCGAACGGAGAGACACATGCCCCGCACGTTCCTCATCACCGGCGTGAGCAGCGGCCTCGGCCGCGCCTTCGCCACCGCCGCCCTCCAGGCCGGCCACACCGTCGTCGGCACCGTCCGCAGACCGGACCAGATCGACGCCTTCGAACAGCTCGCCCCGGGCCGCGCCCACGCCCGCGTGCTCGACGTCACCGACACCGACGCCGTCGCGCCGACCGTCGCGGCGATCGAGGACGGGACAGGCCCCATAGACGTGCTCGTCAACAACGCCGGTTACGGGGTCGAGGGCACCTTCGAGGAGACGCCGCTCAGCACCTTCCGCCGGCAGTTCGACGTCAACGTCTTCGGCGCGGTCGCGGTCACCCAGGCCGTCCTGCCCCGGATGCGCGAGCGCCGCGCCGGTCACATCCTCTTCGTGACCTCCATGGGCGGTCTGCGCGCCTTCCCCGGCCTGGCCGCCTATCACGGCTCCAAGTTCGCCGTCGAGGGCATCGCCGCCACGCTCGCCCAGGAGGTCGCCCCGCTGGGCATCCACGTCACGGCGATCGAGCCCGGCTCCTTCCGCACCGACTGGGCGGGCCGCTCCATGGACCGGGTCGAGAGCACCGTCGCCGACTACGAACCGCTCTTCGCCCCGGTCCGCGAACGCCGCCTCGACATGAGTGGTCAGCAGCTCGGCGATCCCGCCCAGGCCGGCCGTGCCCTGCTCACGGTCGTCGAGGCCGAGAACCCGCCGACCCACCTCATCCTAGGCAGCGACGCGCTCCGGCTGGTCGCCGAGGCCCGCTCCGCCTTCGACGCGGAGACGGCCGCCTGGAGCGAGCTGTCCAGGTCCACCGACTACCCCGACGGGCAGCAGATCGCCTGAAGGTCACTTCCAGGACCGGCGGGCGGCCCGGATGTCGCGGACGCCCCTCCTGGAGGACACTGAGGGGCGTACCGAGCTCTGAGGCAAGTGAGAGCTGATGACCATGGGTGCATCTCATGCCACCAACCGCGGTGACCCCCACGACGGCGTCCCGGCGGAGAACCAGGCCCACATGGTCATGGACCAGCGGGGCACCGTGGTCGAGTGGAGTCCGGCGGCCGAAGAGCTGCTGGGCTACCCGGCTCGTGCCATGGTGGGCCGCCCGGTGGCCGACCTGCTCAGCGGTGCCGGCCCCACCGCGCGCCCGCTCGCAGCCATCAGCGACATCGCCGTACCACTGCGCTGCCAGGACGGTGCCTGCCTGCCCTGCCGGCTGACCGTCCGCCCCTCGCGCGACGACGAGGCGGAGAGGGGGTGGGCGGTGACCCTCACCCCGGTGGAACAGGCGAGTCCGACCGCCGCACTCGACCGGGCCCTCCTGGAGACACTTTTCACCGTGTCCCCCGTGGGTCTGTACCTCCTCGATCCCGATCTGCGGATCGTCCGGTTCAACCCCGCCGCCGAGGGCATGCAGGGCTCCTCCGTCGCGGAAGCAGTCGGCAGACGTCCCAAGGAGGTGTGGCCCGGCCTGCCCGCGGAATCGGTGGAGCGCGTGATGGAAAAGGTGCTCGCCACGGGGCAGCCGGTCATCGGCGTCGAGAAGCACCTGCGCCCGCCGGGAGACCCCGAGCACGAACACGTCTATTCGGCTTCCGTCTTCCCCCTGCAGGACGACCATGGCCGGCTGCTGGGCGTAGCCGACGCCACTGTCGACGTCACCGACCTTCATCTGGCGCAGGAACGGCTGAAGGTGCTCGCGCGCGCCGGCACACGGATCGGTTCCGCCCTCGATGTGCTCGACACCGTTCGGGGTCTCGCGGAGGTGTCCGTTCCGGGGCTGGCCGACGGCATGGCCGTGGAGGTGGTGGAGCCGGTACTGGCGGGAGAGGACCTCGAACCCGGTCCCGTACGAGGCGACACCGTGCTGCGCCGGGCGGCATGCCGGTCCCGGGACGACGCGGAGCACTGGACGGCCTGCGACCAGGACGGTGCCCTGCCGCCGGTGGCCGCAGCGGAGGCACTCGCCGTTCTCGAGCCGCGCATGGTCGATCCGCTGAGTTCCCTCGGACAGCGGGCCTTGCACAGCCTGCGGGCGCCCAGGGAGAAGGTCCACTCGCTGATGCTCGTACCGCTGCTCTCCCAGCGCCGGGCCCTCGGGCTGGCCACGTTCTGCCGCTGGGGACAGCGCAGGGCCTTTGAACCCGACGATCTGACCCTGGCCGGAGAACTCGCGTCGCGCACGGCGGCGTGCCTCGACAACACCCGCCGCTACCTGCGGGAGCGCCATTCCCTGACCGCCCTGCGGTACGCGCTGCGTCCGGGCGGACTTCCTCCCGACCACGCTCTCGATGTGGCGCACGAGTACGTGCACGCGGGCTCCGGCGGCGACTGGGTCGACGCGATACCGCTCTCCGGAGCACGGGTGGCCCTCGTCGCGGGCCGTGTGCCCGGTCACGGCGTACAGACCGCCGCGGCCGCGGGACGGCTGCGCGCAGCGGTGCACACCCTGTCGGACCTGGACCTGGAGCCGGACGAACTGCTCGCCAGGCTCGACGATCTGGTGCGCCGGCTCGACGGCGACAACGGGCACGGGACCGGGGAGCGCCGACAAGGGCCGGCGCGCGCCATGCTGAGGTCCGCGGGCGGAACCGGGGCCGGCGCGACGTGCCTTTACCTGATCTACGACCCGGTGTCACGGCGCTGCTCCGTCTCCAGTGCGGACCACCCCGGGCCCGTGATCGTGCACCCCGACGGCACGGTGGCGACCCTGGAGGCGCCGGTCGGCGCCGCCCTGGCCCGCGCCGATGAGCCGTTCGAGAAAGTCGACATCGACCTTCCCGAGGGCTCGATGCTCGCCCTGTACACGCCAGGCCTCTTCCAGCAGCCCGGAGACCGTGGCCGCGAGCGCCTGGCCGCCCTCCTCGCCGGGTTTCCCGGCTCCGCGCGCCAGGCTTGCGGCATGGTGATCGAAGCACTGATCCCGCACCCCGTCCACGAAGACGCCGCCGTCCAGATCGCCCGCACGCACACGCTGGGGCCGGACCGGGTCGTGTCGTGGGACCTGCCGAGCGATCCGTCCGTGGTCTCCAGGGCCCGGTCGCTCGTCGCCCGGCAGCTCACGGCGTGGGGCATGGAGGAAGCGGCGTTCACCACCGAGCTCATAGCCAGTGAGCTCGTCACCAACGCCATCCGCTACGCCAGGCCTCCCGTGCGGCTGCGCCTCATCCGCGGCCACGTACTGACCTGCGAGGTCTCCGACGGCAGCAGCACCTCACCACGGTTGCGGCACGCCCGCACCACCGACGAGGGCGGCCGGGGGCTGCTGCTCGTCGCCCGGTGCTCCGAACGGTGGGGCACCCGCTACACCGAGGACGGCAAGACCGTCTGGGTCGAGCAGAACTGTCCCGAGCGTGGGCGATGACGGCGTCCTCGCTGTCGTCGCTGTCCGGCACCTGCTGCGCCGCGTGTTCGCGGTAATGCCGCAGGATCAGCTCATAGCTACGGGTCAGGCCGTCGACGCCGCCGCCGGGGCCCGCCCCTGCCGCGCACGGCCGGCCCGCTGGGCCGTTCTGCGAGGACGCGGTGGTGCGGGGTGCGTCTCCCTGTCGTCCGCCGCGGAGAGCAACTCGTACCCGCTCGACCGCGGAAGCCAGGCGACGACCTCTTCCAGGAAGTACCCGCGCAGGACCCTCTCGGTGGTGACCGGAGCTCCGGTCACCACCGCCGTGGGTCTGCGTGCGGCTCCCCGGTCAGCGCAGCGGGACCGTCACCTCGCCGCTGCCCCCGGCGCTCGCTCCGCCGGCGACGCGCACGGTGAAGGGGCGGTCGGTGCCGTCCACGGTGACACGCAGCAGGTCGCCGTCCCGGCGGACGTGGAACACCGCGGCCTGCGCACCCGTCAGGTCGGGGACGCCGACCTGACGGGTGTACGTCGCCGAGGCCGACGGGTGGACCAGCAGGACCAGGTCGTCCAGCCAGTCGCCGTCGGGCCGCTTGTCGTCGGTGGCCAGCGGCAGGACGGCGCCCTCGCGGACGTAGAGCGGAAGGCTGTCGTAGCCGTGCCGTTCGGTGCGCCACACCGGGCCGGTGACCCGCTCGCCGCTGAGGAGGTGGGTCCAGGTGCCCTCGGGGAGGTAGACCTCCACCTCGCCGTCCTCGCTGAACACCGGGGCGACCAGGAGGTCGGCGCCCAGCATGTACTGGCGGTCGAGCGGACGGCAGGCCGGGTCGTGCGGGAACTCCAGGACCATGGGCCGCATCAGCGGGACGCCGGTGCGGTGTGCCTCGACGGAGGCGCCGTACAGGTAGGGCATGAGGCGGTGCTTGAGCAGGGTGAACCGCCGGGCGACGTCGACGGCCTCGTCGCCGAACGCCCACGGCACCCGGTAGGACGACGATCCGTGCAGCCGGCTGTGGGAGGACAGCAGGCCGAAGGCCAGCCAGCGCTTGAAGACCGCCGGGTCGGGCGTGCCCTCGAAGCCTCCGATGTCGTGGCTCCAGAACCCGAAGCCGCTCAGCGACAGGGACAGGCCGCCCCGGAGCGACTCGGCCATGGCCTCGAAGGACGACCAGCAGTCGCCGCCCCAGTGCACGGGGTACTGCTGACCGCCCGCGGTCGCGGAGCGGGCGAAGAGCACGGCCTCGCCCTGTCCGCGCTCCTTTTCGAGGAGTTCGAACACGGTCTGGTTGTACAGATGGGTGTAGTAGTTGTGCATCCGCTCCGGATCGGAGCCGTCGTGCCAGACGACGTCGGTCGGGACGCGCTCGCCGAAGTCCGTCTTGAAGCAGTCCACGCCCTGGTCCAGCAGGGGCTTCAGCTTGGACTGGAACCAGGCGCGGGCGTCGGGGCTGGTGAAGTCGACCAGTCCCATGCCGGCCTGCCACAGGTCCCACTGCCACACGTCACCGTTCGGCCGGCGCACCAGGTGCCCGAGCGTGGCGGCCTCCTCGAACAGCGGGGACTTCTGCGCGATGTACGGGTTGATCCAGGCGCTGATCTTCAGCCCCTTGGCCTTCAGCCGGGCGAGCATTCCCTCGGGATCGGGGAAGACCTCGGGATCCCACTCGAAGTCGCACCACTGGTACTCGCGCATCCAGAAGCAGTCGAAGTGGAAGACGGACAGCGGGATGCCGCGCTCGGCCATGCCGTCCACGAACGACATCACCGTCGGCTCGTCGTAGTCCGTGGTGAAGGACGTGGTCAGCCACAGGCCGAAGGACCAGGCCGGCGGCAGGGCCGGGCGGCCGGTGAGGGCGGTGTACCGGGTGAGGACGTCCTTCGGGGTGGGGCCGGCGACGACGTAGTACTCCAGCGTCTGGTCCTCGACGCTGAACTGCACCTGCCCGACGGACTCGGAGCCGACCTCGAAGGAGACCGCGCCGGGGTGGTTGACGAAGACGCCGTAGCCGCGTGAGGACAGGTAGAAGGGGATGTTCTTGTAGGCCTGCTCGCTGCTGGTGCCGCCGTCGGCCTGCCAGATGTCGACCACCTGGCCGTTCTTGACGAACGGGGTGAAGCGCTCGCCGAGGCCGTAGATCTGCTCGCCGACGCCGAGCGTGAGCTGGGTGAGGACGTGGTGGGCGCCGTCGTCGGTGGTGGCGAAGGCGGTGCCCTTGCGGCCCGCCCGGGTCAGCTCCCGCCCGTCCGCGTCGTGGAAGGTCAGCGACCACGGGGCGGCCCGGTCCAGGCGCAGGGTCAGCGGGCCGCTGGTCAGCTCGGTGACGGTGCCGTTCCGGCGGACCTCGCCCGCACCGCCGGGCTCGGCCGCGAGGGCGAAGTCCGGTCCTGGACGGCGCTTGCCGGCGTGGTGGGTGACCCGCACGCCGATGACGCCGTCGGCGGGTGAGAAGCAGTCGACGGTGAGGAGCGGTGCGTTGAGCGTGTCCCCTCTGCGCGTCACCTTCTGCACGGCGGCATGGGCGGTGAAGCGCTTCGATTCGACGCGCACATCGCGCGCCTCGGTGGCGTACGCGACCTGGACACCGTCGCGGATGCGCCAGAACCCGTTGGTGAACTTCATGGTCTTCCTCGGGGGAGCGGGGCTGTTCGGCGGGGACGGCGGAGGCTGTCGCCCGGCGAGTTGATCGTACACAGAAGAAATCGTCGCCGAGCCTGCTTCACCCGACTATCAGCGCTTTGACCTGCGCTTTTCCTATCGAGTTACGGAGTGCCACTTCGCTGCGTGGCCGGACCGACACGGACTCGGGTCTAGCGTGACACCCCCGGATTGACGTATTAGTCATCACGCCAAACAAAAGCCCCGGCGACGAAGCCGGGCAGACGACAGCAAGGGCCGCAGCATGTCGAAGCGCTTCAATCGCATTCCCGAGAGGTCTCCGGCCGCCTGGCGCCGGGGACGCTCCCGCAGGGCCGTGGCACCGCTCACCGCCGTGTCGGTCCTGGTCGCCGGGGCGGCCCTGACCGGATGCGGTCAGCAGCGCGGCAGCGACGTCTACAGCGTGATGAACTCCTCGACCGACGAGACCTACCACCGCTGGGACGCCGAGGCGATGGCCCGCTGCGGCAAGCAGCTCGGGGTCACCATCGAGCAGCAGAGCGTCCCGGCCGCGCAGGTGATGACGAAGGCGCTGCGCATGGCGTCCTCGAAGTCGCTGCCCGACATCGTCCAGTTCGACGCCTCGGAGATGCCGACGTTCGCCGAGGCGGGCGGCCTGGTCGACCTCAAGACGCTCGGCCTGAGCACCCGGGACATCCCCCAGGGCATCGTGAACTTCGGCTCGTACAAGGGGACGTACTACGGTGCGGCCCGGTCGGTGAACACCCTGGCGCTGTTCTACAACAAGGACATCCTCGGCCAGGCCGGCGTGAAGGTCCCCACCACCTGGGCCGAGCTGCGCCAGGCCGCGAAGAAGCTCACCGGGGGCAAGCGGTACGGGCTGGCGCTCAGCGCGGGCGGCGCGGAGGACGGCGTCTTCCAGTTCACGCCGTTCATGTGGTCCAACGGCGGTGACGAGACCGAGCTGGACAGCCCGCAGGTCGTCGGCGCGCTCGACTACTGGAAGGCCCTGCTGGCGGACGGCTCGGTGTCGAAGTCGACGGTCAGCTGGACGCAGGCGGACGTCAACGACCAGTTCATGGCCGGCAACGCGGCGATGATGATCAACGGCCCCTGGCAGGTGGAGACGCTCAACACCAAGAAGTCGCTGCACTGGGGCATCGCGCGGATCCCGGTCCCCCGGCCGGGCGCGCCCTCCGTCGGCCCGCTCGGCGGTGCCGTGCTCACCGTGCCCAACACCGGTGACAGGGCGCGGGAGAAGCGGGCGGGCGAGATCGTCGCCTGTCTGGCGAGCCAGAAGGAACAGCTGACCTACGCGCTCAACAGCTGGATGGTCCCGGCCAACGCCAAGGCCGCCGCCGTCTGGCGCATGCGGGTGCCCGAGCTGGACGCGCTCGCCGACCAGGTGGCCGCCGCCCGGTCCCGCACCGCCAAGCTCGGCGCCGGCTGGCCGAGCGTGTCGCTCGCCCTGCAGAGCGCCTTCCAGTCCGCCCTGACCGGCCAGTCCAGCGAGGCCGCTCTGAAGCGCGCCCAGCAGCGGGCCACGAGCGGGAACTGAGGTAAGCCACCATGACCACGTCCATCGTCACCGCTCAGGCGCCCCAGAAGGCGTCCAGGACGGCCGCCGCGCCGGACCCGGCCCGGCTGCGCCGCCGCCGCAGACTGGCCCAGTGGGGGTTCGTCGCCCCCGCGGTCGTCTTCATGCTGCTGTTCTTCGGCTATCCGCTCGTCCGCAACGTCGTGATGAGCTTCCAGCACTTCACACCGAAGACGTTCTTCACCGGTGAGGCGCCCTTCAACGGCGCCGACAACTGGTCGAACGTGTTCCAGGACCCGCTGTTCGGCAAGGCGCTCTGGCACACCCTGGTCTTCACCGCCGGGTCGCTGCTCGGACAGTTCTGCATCGGGCTGGCGCTCGCGGTGTTCTTCAGCCGCCGCTTCCCGCTGAACGGCGTCCTGCGGTCGTTGATCCTGCTGCCCTGGCTGGTGCCCATGGTGGTGTCCGGCATCGTGTGGCGCCGCGTCCTCGACCAGGACACGGGCGTCCTGAACTCGTTCCTCGACACGCTCGGCCTCGGCGGCCACACCCCGTGGCTGACCAGTCCCGGCATGGCCCTGCTGTCGGTGATCCTGGTCAACATCTGGATCGGCATCCCGTTCAACATGGTCATCCTCTACGGCGGTCTCCAGGAGATCCCCAAGGAGCTGTACGAGGCGGCCTCCCTGGACGGCGCCTCGGCCTGGCGGACCTTCCGCTCCATCACCCTGCCGCAGCTGAAGCCGGTGATCACCGTCGTCCTCGTGCTCGGCTTCATGTCGACGGTGAAGATCCTCGACCTGATCCTCGCGCTCACCGACGGCGGGCCGGCCGACGCCACCCAGACCCTGGGCACGCTGACCTACCAGAACTCGTTCGTACGGCTGGACTTCGGCGCGGGCGCGGTCGTCGGCAACGTACTCATCCTTGTCTCCGCGGTGTTCGCGGTGTTCTACCTGCGGGCCAACCGCACCGAGGGGAAGTGACGTCCATGGCCGCTCGCACGCCCACGACATCCGGGCGCCGCTGGGGTTCCACCATCGCCGGTGTGCTCATCCTGTGCGTGATGCTCTTCCCGCTGTACTGGATGCTCAACACCGCGCTCCAGCCCGCCTCGGGTCTGCTCCAGGTCGACCCGGTCCCCTCCAGCCTGGACCTGTCCGGCTTCTCCAAGGCCCTGGACGACCAGGGGGGTCACCTGCTGACCTCGCTGGCCGTCTCGCTCGGCGCGGTCGTCATCTGCCTGGCGGTCTCCGCCCCGGCGGCCTACGGGCTGGCCCGGTTCGGCCTGCGCGGCTCGCGGACGATCGTGTTCGGCACGCTGATCACCCAGATGGTGCCGGGTATCGTCATCGCCAACGCGCTCTACAACTCGTACGTCGATCTCGGCCTCGTCAACTCCTACTTCGGCCTGATGCTGGCCGACGCCTCGCTCGGCATCCCCTTCTCGATCGTGCTGATGCGGTCCTTCATGGTGTCGATCCCGGGTGAGGTGATCGAGGCGGCGCAGATGGACGGTGCCGGGCCGGTGCGGACGTTCCTGCGGGTGGTGCTGCCGATGAGCCGCAACTCGCTGATCACATCGGGTCTGTTCGCCTTCCTCTTCTCGTGGAGCGACTTCATGTTCGCCCTCACGCTGAACACCACCGACGACGTCAAGCCGGTCACCCTGGGTATCTACCAGTACATCGGCGCGCACGTCGGCGACTGGGGCTCGGTGATGGCCGCGTCCGTGCTGTCCGCGGTGCCCGCGGCGATCCTGCTCGTGCTCGCCCAGAAGTACATCGCCGCCGGCATCACCGGCGGTTCCGTCAAGTGACCCGCCCCACCGCACACCTGGAAACGGCCTCCATGACTGACTTCCCCGACGCCACCGGCTTCCCCGGTTTCCCGCCCGGCTTCGTCTTCGGTGCCGCGACGGCCTCGTACCAGATCGAGGGCGCGGCCCGGGAGGACGGCCGCGGGCCGTCGATCTGGGACACCTACAGCCACACGCCGGGCCGGACGGCGAACGGCGACACCGGAGACGTGGCCTGCGACCACTACCACCGCTACCCGCAGGACGTGGCGCTGCTGCGCGACCTGGGCGTGGACTCGTACCGCTTCTCGATCGCCTGGCCGCGGATCGTGCCCGACGGCTCCGGCCCGGTGAACCCGAAAGGGCTGGACTTCTACTCCCGGCTCGTCGACGAACTGCTGGCGGCGGGCATCGAGCCGGCCGCCACCCTCTACCACTGGGACCTGCCGCAGGCGCTCGAAGACCGGGGCGGCTGGCGGGTGCGGGAGACGGCGGAGCGGTTCGCCGCGTACACGGCCGTCGTGGCCGAGCACCTGGGCGACCGGGTGCCGCGCTGGATCACCCTCAACGAGCCGTGGTGCAGCGCCTTCCTCGGCTACTCCGTGGGCCGGCACGCGCCCGGCGCGCAGGAGGGCCGGGGCGCGCTGGCCGCCGCGCACCACCTGCTGGTCGGCCACGGCCTGGCGGTCGAGGCACTGCGGGCGGCCGGGGTGCGCGAGGTGGGCATCACCCTCAACCTCGACCGCAATCTGCCGGCCGGCGACTCCCCCGCCGACCTCGCGGCCGTGGTCCGCGCCGACACCCAGCACAACCTGGTGTGGACCGAGCCGATCCTCGCGGGACGCTATCCGGCCACCGAGGAGGAGACCTGGGGCGAGCTGATCGCCGGTGCGGACTTCCGGCGGGACGGCGACCTGGAACTGATCTCCCAGCCGCTGGACTTCCTCGGCATCAACTACTACCGGCCCATCGTGGTCGCCGACGCCCCCCACCGCGAGGCCGACCCGGCACGGCGGGTGGCCACGGACAACCGCTACGCGGAGGTCAGGCTGCCGGGCGTACGGCACACGGCGATGGACTGGCCCGTGGTCCCCGGCTCCTTCACCGATCTGCTGGTCCAGCTCAAGCAGCGGTACGGGGACGCGCTGCCGCCGGTCCACATCACGGAGAACGGCTCCGCGGAGGACGACACGCTCTCCGCCGACGGCGCGGTGCACGACACCGACCGGGTGGCCTACCTGCGCGACCACCTCACCGCGCTGCGCGCCGCGATCGACGCCGGCGTCGACGTCCGCGGCTACTACGTCTGGTCGCTGCTGGACAACTTCGAGTGGGCCTTCGGCTACGACAAGCGCTTCGGGATCGTCCGGGTCGACTACGACACCCAGCGACGCACACCGAAGGACAGCTACCACTGGTACAAGGCGATGATCGCGGCACAGCGGGGGTGACGCGGGTTCCTGGCGGACGCGCTGGGGTGGCGGTCACGGCCGTGACGTCCGCGGCCCGGGCGATGTGGACCACATCGGCGGCGTGGACGGACTGCGGGGCTTCGGCCACCCTGGCGATCAGCGCCAGGGCCGCGTCGACCGGCTGCGGCCCGCTCCCCTGGAGGGAGGACCCGGGGACGTAGGCCGTGGCCGGCCAGGGCTGGTCGGCCCGCAGGTCCGCGTCGACCACCGGCACGGTGTGCAGGCCCTGGACGCGCCGGGCCGCGGCCACTTCCTGTTCGAAGCGCTGGCGGAAGGACGGACCGCCCCAGTATGCGCGGTGGACGACCTCGACCGCCGCCGCGCTGCCGGCCGGCGTGCGCCCCGGGTGGACGCGGCCCATCCCGGCGGGTGCGCGGCGCCGACGGGCTGAACCGGCGGTCGAGCGATCGACGGCGTGAACGAACGCGCCCCACCGCGACAGATTCTGACGGGGTGTGACGCACGCCACGGACCGAGACTGTCACACGGCGACGGAGACCGGCATCTCGTGGGAGTGGCAGAGTCGAGCGCGAAGAAGCGGGGGCCGGACATGGGTGAACGGGAGACGGGCGGAGCCGGGCACCTCGCGGGCGGGAGCCGTCTGGGCTCCCCGACCGAGGCTTTCCTCGCCCACCGCAATCTGCTGTTCACCGTCGCCTACGAGATGCTGGGTTCGGCCGCCGACGCCGAGGACGTCCTGCAGGAGACGTGGCTGCGCTGGGCGGACGTCGACCCGGCGACGGTGCGGAACCAGCGGGCGTACCTGGTCCGGATCACCACCCGCCAGGCGCTGGGCCGGCTGCGTACGCTGGCCCGGCGCAGGGAGTCCTACGTCGGCCCTTGGCTGCCCGAGCCGCTGCTGACCGCCCCCGACGTGGCCGAGGACGTCGAGCTGGCCGACAGCGTCTCGATGGCGATGCTGCTGGTGCTGGAGACGCTCACACCGACCGAACGGGCCGTGTTCGTGCTCCGCGAGGTGTTCGGCGTGGAGTACGACGAGATCGCCGAGGCCGTCGGCAAGAGCCAGGCCGCCGTCCGCCAGATCACCCGCCGGGCACGCGCGCACGTCGCCGCGCGCCGGCCCCGCGGAGCCGTCTCCGCGGCCGAGACCCGCACCGCGCTGGAGGCGTTCCGGCGGGCGGTCGAAACGGGCGACCTGCAAGGCCTGCTCGACATCCTGGCGCCCGACGTCGTCTTCCTCGGCGACGGCGGCGGAGTCGCCCAGGCCACACCGGTGCCGGTCGTGGGTGCGGAGCGGGTGGCTCCGCTGGCTGCCGGGCTCAACAGGTTCGGCCCCGCCGCGTCGCTGGAGCCGGCCCAGGTCAACGGCTACCCGGCGCTGGTCTTCCGGATCGACGGCAGGATCGACACGGTGATCGCGGCGCACTTGAGCGACGGCCGTATCACCGGCCTCTACGCCGTCCGCAACCCCGAGAAGCTGTCGCGCATGGAGCGTGAGACCGTCCTGCGCCGCTGAACCGCCTCCCCCCTGCTGCGCGCCCGTCTTACGGAGTCGTGACGTGCGGGCGCGGCCTCCCGGCCCGGTACGGCGGCGGGCCTAGCGTGGGGGGCATGCGGGTACTGGTCACCGGCGGCGCCGGGTTCATCGGGTCTCATGTGGCCGAGGCGCTGACGGCGCGCGGGCACGAGGCGGTCGTGTTCGACGTGCGTACGGCCCCGGCCGCCGACGTACGCGATCCCCTGGCGGTCGCGCGGGCCGTGGCCGGCGTGGACGCCGTCTGCCATCAGGCCGCGATGGTCGGGCTGGGGGCGGGGTTCGCGGACGCGGCGGAGTACGTCTCCCGCAACGACCTGGGCACCGCCGTACTCCTCACCGCCATGGCGGACGCCGGGGTACGGCATCTCGTGCTGGCCGGGTCGATGGTCGTGTACGGCGAGGGCCGGTACGTGTGCCCGCGCGACGGGGTCGTACGGCCGGGGCCGCGGGCCGTCACCGATCTGGACGCGGGGCGGTTCGAGCCGAGGTGCCCGCTGTGCGGCGCGGAGCTGACCCCCGGGCTGGTCGGCGAGGACGCGCCGGCCGATCCGCGCAATGTGTACGCCACGACCAAGCTGGCGCAGGAGCATCTGGCCGCCGCCTGGGCCCGGTCGACCGGCGGATCCGCCGTGTCGCTGCGCTACCACAACGTGTACGGGCCCCGGATGCCCCGCGACACCCCCTACGCCGGCGTCGCCTCCTTCTTCCGTTCCGCACTCGCCCGGGGTGAGGCGCCCCGCGTCTTCGAGGACGGGCGGCAGCGCCGGGACTTCGTGCATGTCCGGGACGTGGCCGCGGCCAACGTCGTGGCGCTGGAGGCGGGGTCCGCGCCGGGCGCGCTGACCACGTACAACACCGGCAGCGGCGAGCCGCACACCGTAGGGGAGATGGCCCGCGCGCTGGCCGACGCCCACGGCGGTCCCGCGCCGGTCGTCACCGGGGAGTACCGGCTGGGCGACGTACGGCACATCACCGCCGACTCCTCACGGCTGCGGGCGGAGCTGGGCTGGAAGCCGGAGGTCGGCTTCCAGGAGGGCATGCGGGAGTTCGCGGCCTCGGGGTGACCGGGGCCGGCGGTCTCTTCGGAACCCCGCTCAGCCGGCATCGTCCTCGGTGTCCGGCTGACGCAGAAGGGGGGGGGAAGGCGCCTAGGGAGCCGCGGGAAGCGTGACCTCGAAGCGGCAGCCGCCGGGGATGTTGTGGACGGTGGCCCGGCCCTGGTGGGCCTCCACGATTCCGCGCACGATGGCGAGGCCCAGGCCCGCGCCGGCCGGCGGGGTGCGGGCGTGGGTGCCGCGCCAGCCGGTGTCGAACACGCGGGGCAGGTCGTCCTCCGGGATGCCGCCGCAGCCGTCCGTCACGGAGAGCACCACGCCGTCGGGCGAGCGCTCGGCGGCGACGGCGACGGTGCCGTCGGCGGGCGTCCGGCGGATGGCGTTGACCAGCAGGTTGCCCAGGACGCGGCTCATCTCCTTGGCGTCGACCTCGACGGGGACCGGCTCCACCCGGTCGCCGACCAGCCGTACGCCGTGGGCGCGGGCGAGCGGGTCGGCTCCCGCGAGGGCGTCGCCGACCAGGTCGTAGAGCGAGATCCGGGACGGGCTCAGCGGGAGCGTGCCGGCATGGATGCGGGAGAGTTCGAAGAGGTCGCCGACCATGTCGTTGAGGCGCTCGACCTCGGTGCGGATCTGCTTCAGATAGCGGTCGGGGTCGTCGGCGACGCCGTCCTCCAGGGCCTCCGACATGGCGCGCAGACCGGCGAGCGGGGTGCGCAGGTCGTGGGAGATCCAGGCGACGAGTTCCCGGCGTGAGGTCTCCAGCAGGCGTTCCCGTTCCCGGGATTCGGCGAGTCTCGCGCTGGTGGCCGCCAGCTCGCGGCTCAGTTCGGCCAGTTCGGCGGTGGCCGGGCCCTCGGGGGCGGCGAAGTCGCCGGCCTCGCCGAACGAGCGTGCCGCCATGGCGAGTTCATGACTGCGGGCGACGACCCAGCGGCCCAGTATCAGGGCGGTCGCCAGGGACACCACGGCCGCCATGGCGACGACCGTCGTCACCACGGTCAGGTCGTGGGCGGACAGGAACATCGCCCAGGCGACCGCGAGAGTGCCGGCGAGCACGCCGCCCACGCCGACCGCCGCGATCACGGCGAGGGACACGGTGAGCGAGCGGCGCCGCAGCAGCCGGAGAGCGGCGGCCCCGGCCAGGCCCGTGACGGCGGCCCCGGCGAAGGCGAGCAGGGCGATGAGGACGGTGTCGCGCACGTCAGCCCTCCGCTTCCGCGCCGCTCGGCTCGAAGCGGTAGCCGACACCCCACACGGTCTGGATCAGGCGCGGCCGGGCGGGGTCGTCCTCGACCTTGCCGCGCAGCCGGCGGATGTGGACCGTCACGGTGGACAGGTCGCCGAAGTCCCAGCCCCACACCTCCCGCATCAGGTCCTCCCGGCTGTACGCCTTCCCCGGGTTCCGCATGAAGAAGGCCAGGAGGTCGAACTCGCGCAGGGTGAGGGCGAGTCCGGTGCCGTTCTTGGTGGCGCGGCGGGCGGCGGGGTCGACGGTGACGCCGGCCGCGGCCAGCGGGCCGGTGCCCGTGCCGGGCAGCGCGCGGCGAAGTACCGACCGCACCCGCAGGACCAGTTCGCGGGGGCTGAACGGCTTGGTCACATAGTCGTCGGCGCCGACCTCCAGACCCGTGATGCGGTCGTCCTCGTCACCTCGGGCGGTGAGCATGACGACGGGGACGGGGGCCCGCGCGCGCAGCCGCCGGCAGACCTCCAGGCCGTCCATGCCGGGCAGCATCAGATCCAGCACCACCAGGTCCGGCCAGTGGGCGGCGGCGCGGGTGAGGGCGGTGGGGCCGTCGGCGGCGCGGTCGACCACGTACCCGGCGCGGCCGAGATAGCCGGCGACGATCTCGGCGACGGTCGCGTCGTCGTCCACGACCAGGACCCGGGCGGCACCGGGGGCGGACCGGGGGGCCGGCGCGGCGGTGTCGGGTGCGGTCCCGTCCATGGCTGGGCGCCCGGCGGGCACGTGCGGCTGCTGCATGCCTCCAGCCTGGCACCGGGCCGTAGCGGGTGTCGCACCCATGGCCGGGTTCCGGCCCGGACGTCCGCGTTTCGTAAGCAGCGCCGGCCCGATATGCCCGGTTCCCCTTCGTAGGGTGAACGGCGTGACCCCCTCATCCCCCTCATCGGCGGCGAGCGTGGACGTGGTGCTGCCCTGTCTGGACGAGGCGGAGGCCCTGCCCTGGGTGCTCGCCCGGATCCCGGCGGGCTGGCGCGCCCTCGTGGTCGACAACGGCTCCACCGACGGCTCGGCGGACATCGCCCGCGCCCTCGGCGCGACCGTCGTGCACGAGCCGCGGCGCGGTTTCGGTGCCGCCTGCCACGCCGGGCTGACCGCCGCCACCGCCGACGTCGTCTGCTTCTGCGACTGCGACGCCTCCCTCGACCCGGGGCACCTCGTGCCCTTCGTCCGGGACGTCCTCGACGGCCGGGCCGACCTGGTCCTGGGCCGGCGGCGGGCGCGGACCCGGGGTGCCTGGCCCGCACACGCCCGGGCCGGCAACTTCGCGCTCGCCCGGCTGCTGCGCCGTCGTACCGGGCTGCGGCTGCACGACCTCGGCCCGCTGCGTGCCGCCCGCCGGGAGCCGCTGCTGGCGCTCGGCCTCAGCGACCGGCGCAGCGGCTATCCGCTCCAGATGGTGGTGCGCGCGGCCGACGCGGGCTGGCGGATCGCCGAGCACGACGTGCCGTACCTGCCGCGCACCGGCACCTCCAAGGTCACGGGCACCTGGCGCGGCACCTGGCAGGCCGTGCGGGACATGAGCCGCGTCCTGGCCGAGCCGCCGGCCGGCGGGAGGACCGCGCCGTGACCACGCTGCTCGTCATCGCCAAGGCACCGCTGCCGGGGCGGGTCAAGACGCGGCTCACCCCGCCGTTCAGCCCCGCCGAGGCGGCGGCGCTCGCCGAGGCCTCGCTCGCCGACACCCTGCGCGCGGTCGCGGCGACCCCCGCCACCCGGCGCGTCCTGGTGCTGGACGGGAGCCCCGGCCCCTGGCTGCCGCCCGGCTTCGAGGTCGTACCGCAGTGCGCGGGCGGGCTGGACCTGCGGCTGGCCGACGCGTTCGCGCGGTGCACAGGTCCCGCCCTGCTCATCGGCATGGACACCCCGCAGGTGACCCCGGAGCTGCTCACCGTGGACTTCGCGGGGTACGACGCGTGCTTCGGCCCGGCGGAGGACGGTGGTTTCTGGGCGCTGGGGCTGGCCGAGCCCGACCCGGCTCTGCTGCGGGGCGTGCCCATGTCGACGCCGTGGACGGGTGCCGTCCAGCGGCGGCGGCTGGTGGCCGCCGGGCTGCGGGTGCGCGAACTGCCCCGGCTGCGGGACGTGGACACGGCCGCCGACGCGGTCGCGGTCGCCGCCCGGGCGCCGTACGGCCGGTTCGCCGCCCGGCTGGCCCGGTGCGCCGCGCACACCGCCGGACCCGGGACGGGGCGATGAGCACCCGGAGCCGGGACCGGGCGTTGAGCTCGCCGCCGGTCGTCTCCTGGGCCGGGGCCGGTCCCTACGCCGTCGCGCTGCGCACCGGGCACGGCCCGCTGTTCCTGCGCCGGACCGACGGCTGGCTGCTGCCGCTGGAGGTCGAGCGGTGGTGCGCGCGGGCGGACCCGGTCGACCGGGCGGTGCTGGACCGGTGCGAGGGTGCCGTGCTCGACGTCGGCTGCGGACCGGGGCGGCTGGTGGCGGAACTCGCCGCCCGGGGCCGTACCGTCCTCGGCATCGACGTCAGCGAGGCCGCCGTCGACCACACCGTGCGGCTCGGCGGCCAGGCGCTGCGACGCTCGGTGTTCGAGCCGCTGCCCGGCGAGGGACGCTGGGGCACCGTGCTGCTCATGGACGGCAACGTCGGCATCGGCGGCGACCCGTGCGCCCTGCTGGGCCGGGTGGCCCGGCTGCTGCGGCCCGGCGGTCTGCTGATCGCCGAGACGGCCGCGGTGGACGTCGACGAACGGTCCGAGGTGCAGGTCGTCGACGGCACCGGCGTGGAGACGGGCGGCCATGGCGCCTTCCCGTGGGCGCGGCTCGGCACCCCGGCCCTGCTGCGGTACGCGGGCCGGGCGGGCTGGCGGACCGCCGGTCAGTGGACGGCCGGCGGGCGCCGCTTCGCCGCCCTGCGCAGCCGCAGCCCCCGCAGCGCCAGCAGCAGCGCGGAGCCCGCGAACAGCACCGCGCTGATCAGCAGCCAGCGGGCGAGGAAGCCGTCCGCCGACAGGCCGGTGGCGGACCGGTAGGGCCGGTCCACCATGCCGGTGATCAGCGGGAACCACACGAGCAGCAGCAGCCCGGACAGGGCGGCCGGGACCCGGACGTACATCGTCCGCTCCCGTCGCCCGGCGGCGCCGAGAGCGCGGACGACCGCCCGGTCCGCCACCGCGTACAGCGGCAGCAGCACGAGATCGTGCAGCAGGGCCGCGCCCACCAGCCACAGCGCGACGGCCTGCCAGTCGCCCGCGAACAGCCGTACGCCGGCATAGCCGGCGAGCGCGAAGGAGCAGGCCAGCAGCAGGATCTGGAAGGGGCTGCCGAGGGTCGGGCGCGGGCGCATCACAGCTCTCCGAAGGTCAGCCGGGCGACCCACTTGGTGTTGAGCACACCGGGCGCCGCGGGCACGATGATCCGCGCCGGGTGGCCGTGGTCGGGGGACAGGTCCTCGCCGTTGACGTACAGGGCGAGCAGGGAGCGCGGGTCTGCCACCTGGTTGGCGCGCAGGGCGGCGCGGCGGAAGGCTCCGTGCCGCTGGAGGGACTCCACGAAGAGATCCGGCGGGTCGCCGTCGTACCCGACGAGCGCGGCGAGGTCGCGCAGCCGCACCCCGCGCCACCACTGGTCCTCCGTCGACCAGCCCTCGACGCAGGCGATGGGCAACGCCGAGCTGTGCAACGGCAGTCGGAGCAGCTGGGCGCGGCTGAGGCGGACCGTTCCGGTGCGGCCGGTGACGACGAGCCGCCATGCCTCCTCTCCGGTCTCCGCCGCGTCGATCCCGGCGTAGGCGGCCGTCTTGTTGATCTGGAAGCCGTTGGGCCCGCTGCCGGGGTCGGCTCCGCCGTGCGGTGCGAGGAGGGCGGTGCGCCGCAGCACGCCCCCGACGCTCTGGCCGGCGGTGGTGACCAGGAGCAGCAGCGAGGCACCCCCGACGAACCACAGCGCCCCACGGCGGGACACGGTCGGCGGCAGCGGGCGGGGGGACACCAACTCCCCCGCCTCGGGCGTACGGGACACCGGCTCGCCCCGCTCTTCGCGCCGCCGGCAAAGGCTTCGTACGGCGGTCGGCAGTTTCAGCGCCGCGTGCGCCGCGAACGCGGCGAAGAACACCCAGGCGCCGTAGAAGTGCAGCGGGTAGAAGGAGCCGGGGAAGACGTAGTCGAGCTGGACGTTGAGGACGCCGGTGGTGAACTCGAACAGCCCGCCGCCGACGAGGAGGAGCAGGGAGATCCGCTCCAGGGCGTGCGCGAGCGAGCGGGCCGGGGGCAGGGCGAACAGCCTCGGCACGACCGACCAGAGCTTGGCCAGCAGCACCGGGATCAGGGCGAGGCCGAGGGTGACGTGCAGGCCCTGGGTGAGCCGGTACAGCCAGTACGGGTTCGTCGGCCAGGCGAAGAGGTAGAAGCCCAGGATCCCCTTGTCCGGCGTCTGGTCGTTCACCCGTGCGAGGCCCGGGTTGTAGGCGGCGTAGGACACCAGGCCCGTCACGAACAGCACCGTGATGCCCGCCAGCAGTACGGTGCCGAGCACCGAGGTGAACCAGGGGCCGCGCAGCGGACTGCGCCAGAAACCGGGCGAGGAGGGAAGCCGCGGGTCGTCGTCTCGCATGCTCCGACGGTAGGCCGCAACCACCCCTGACCGGGGCCGCGACCCATGACGAAACCCTGACGTCGGGCCGCCGGTCCCCTCGTTCCCCCGCTCGCCGCCCTAGCGTTCCGGTGTGACCCAGGCTCCCCTCCGTGACCGGTACGCCGGCCTGCGCGCCGATCTCTGTGCCGCGTCGGCCGCCGCCCTGCTCGTCCTCGTCGCCGTGCTGGTCGGCCGGCACATCCAGGACACCCGGCGCACCCTGTTCGTGCACTGGCCGCCGCTGTTCGCCGACTGGGACCCGCATCCGGGCCCGGGCACCCCGGCCGCCGTCCTGGTGGCGGTCGCCGTGGTGGCGTACGGGCCGGCGGTCGCCGCACGGCTGCCGTGGCGGGGGCTGCTCCTCGGGGCCTGGGCCACGGCACTGGCCTGGACGTGGTCGCTGGCGCTGGTCGACGGCTGGCAGCGGGGTGTGGCCGGGCGGCTCACCACCCGCAACGAGTACCTGACGGTGATCGGCCGCTTCCACGACCTTCCGGCCACGCTGCGCGACTTCACCCACCACATCGTGAGCGGCTCCCCCGGCCCCTGGCCCGCGCACATCGCCGGGCATCCCCCGGCGGCCACCGTCACCTTCGTCCTCCTGGACCGGGCCGGGCTGCGCGGCGGCGGCTGGGCCGGCGCCTGGTGCGTCACCGTCGGAGCGACCGCCTGCGTGGCGGTGCTGGTGGCGGTGCGGGCGCTGGCCGACGAGCGCCTGGCCCGGCGGGCGGCGCCGTTCCTCGTCCTGGCCCCGGCCGCCGTGTGGGTGGGCGCCTCGGCCGACGGCTACTTCGCGGCGGTCGCCGCCTGGTCGGTGGCCCTGCTGGCCCTGGCGGTCACCGGACGGTCCGTGGCCTGGGCGGCGGGCAGCGGGCTGCTGTACGGCCTGACCTGCTACCTCTCGTACGGCCTGACGCTCTTCGCGCTGATCGGGGCGGCGGTGCTGGTGGCGGGACGGCGCCGGGTCCGGGGGCGGCGGGTCCTGGCGGTCCTCTTCGTGGCGGGGGTGGCGGTCGTGCCGACGGCGTTCACGCTGGCCGGGTTCGACTGGTGGGAGGGGTACCGGCTGCTGGTGACGCGCTACTACCAAGGCGTCGGCGGCACCCGCCCCTACGGCTACTGGGTGTGGGCCAACCTGGCCTGCACGGTGCTGGTCACCGGCCTGGCCACGGCGGCGGGGCTGCGGCGCACGGCCGTGACGCTCGCCCGCCACCGCCCGGCCCGCTCGGCGCGGTCCCGGCTCGCCCTCCTGGTGGCGGCGGCTCTCCTGGCTCTGCTGGCCGCCGACCTGTCCGGCATGAGCAAGGCGGAGACGGAACGCATCTGGCTGCCCTTCGCGACGTGGCTGCTCGCCGCCTGCGCACTCCTCCCCCGCCCACGCGGTTGGCTCACCGCCCAGGCAACGCTCGCGCTTCTCCTGAACCACCTGCTGTTCACCGGATGGTGACCCGCCATCAGGGGGCGTCGGCCGGTGGGGTGAGTGAGGCGGCCAAGGTTCGCTGGGGTGCCCGGTCGCGGGGCCGAACAGACACCGCCCACGGAGTGAAGGGTGCCTCGCAGCGTCCGGGCTCATGCGTTCCGGCCGGGCTTCCTCGTGGGGAAGCGGCGGTACAGGAGCGTTCCGCCGTGGTCCCCGTTCCGGTGCCCGCGAGGGTGCCGGGCGGCTGATGCCGTACGACGGCCGGGGTCGGCGCCGGGCGGGTGACGGGCGGTTCGGCGGGCGTCTTCGCACGACCGCCGCACCCGAGAGCCGTACGGGGGTTCGGCACGGGCATGGCCGCGCGCCTTCGGGTACTCGGCCGGTGGTCGTGGCGAGCTTGTCGTATCGCCTCTCCCGTTTCTAGGAGCCCTCGACATGACAGACGTAGCAGGCACGGGTCCCGCCTCCGGAGACGACCGGAGGATCCTGACCAACCGACAGGGCCACCCCGTCTACGACAACCAGAACCAGCGCACCGTCGGCGCCCGTGGGCCCGCGACGCTGGAGAACTACCAGTTCCTCGAAAAGATCAGCCACTTCGACCGGGAACGCGTCCCGGAACGGGTGGTGCACGCCCGCGGTGTGACGGCGTACGGCTTCTTCGAGGCGTACGGCGCCTGGGGTGACGAGCCGATCGCCCGCTACACGCGCGCGAAGCTGTTCCAGGAGCGCGGCAAGCGCACCGACGTCGCCGTCCGCTTCTCCACCGTCATCGGCGGCCGTGACTCCTCCGAGGCGGCACGCGACCCGCGTGGCTTCGCCGTCAAGTTCTACACCGAGGACGGCAACTGGGACCTCGTCGGCAACAACCTGGGCGTCTTCTTCATCCGGGACGCCATCAAGTTCCCGGACGTCATCCACGCCCTGAAGCCGGACCCGGTGGACTTCGAGCAGAAGCCGAACCGGATCTTCGACTTCATGTCGCAGACGCCCGAGGCCATGCACATGCTGGTCAACCTGTTCAGCCCGCGCGGTATCCCCGCGGACTACCGCCACATGCAGGGTTTCGGCGTGAACACGTACAAGTGGGTGAACGCCGAGGGCAACACCGTGCTCGTCAAGTACCACTGGATGCCGAAGCAGGGCGTGCGGTCGATGACCGAGGAGGACGCGGCCAACGTCCAGGCCGGCTCCCTCGGTCACGCCACCAAGGACCTGTACGAGGCCGTCGAGCGGGGTGAGTACCCCGAGTGGGAGCTGCTCGTGCAGGTCATGGACGACCACGAGCACCCCGAACTCGACTTCGATCCGCTGGACGACACCAAGACCTGGCCGGAGCAGGACTTCCCGCCGAAGCCGGTGGGCCGGATGGTGCTGGACCGGATGCCGGAGAACTTCTTCGCGGAGAACGAGCAGATCTCCTTCGGCACGGGCGTACTCGTCGACGGCCTGGACTTCTCCGACGACAAGATGCTCGTCGGCCGCACCTTCTCCTACAGCGACACCCAGCGTTACCGGGTCGGCCCGAACTACCTCCAACTGCCGGTCAACCAGGCGAAGAACGCCCGGGTGCGCACCAACCAGCGCGACGGGCTGATGACGTACCACGTCGACGGCGGCGGGGAGAATCCGAGCGTCAACTACGAGCCGTCGATCCGTGGCGGCCTGCGCGAGGCGGAGTATCCGACGCACGACGAGCAGGGCCCGGAGATCCGCGGCCGGCTCACCCGCAAGCGCATCCCCCGCACCAACGACTACCTCCAGGCGGGCCAGCGGTATCTGCTCATGGAGCAGTGGGAGCGCGACGACCTGGTGCGGAACCTGGTGGGTCAGCTCTCCCGGTGCGACCGGCCCATCCAGGAGCGGATGGTCTGGCACTTCCTGCTGGTGGAGAACGACCTGGGGCTGCGGGTCGGCGAGGGCCTCGGCATCCGCCCGGAGGACGTCGCGGACCTGGAGCCGCTGGCCAGCCAGGATCTCACCGAGGAGGACAAGGAGCGGCTGGCGAACCTCGGCAAGAACCCGCCGCGCGACGTCGAGGGCCTCACCATGACGCACTGCGTCCCGGACGCGCGCCATGAGGTGACGAGGTGATCCGCTGAGGCCGCTCCCCTGACGGCCCGGAACGCCGGTCAGCTGACGACGGGCGCCGCCCCCGGCTCGGCCGCGAGCCGGGCGTGGCGCCCGCGCGGGCAGTGCACGATCCGGTCGCCGAGGCCGAGCCGGCCGGCCTCGGTCAGGAAGGCGGACAGGGGCGAGCGCATCACCGTGTACTCCTCGTAGTGCACGGGCAGGACGGCGCGGGGACCGAGGCGCCGGGCCAGTTCCGCACCCTGCCGGCCGTCCATGGTGACCACGAAGCCGCCGGGGAGCCGGGTGCCGCCCAGGTGCAGGACGGCCAGGTCGGCGGCCGGGAAGCGGTCGGTGATCTCGTCGAGGCCGTCGTACGGCAGTGTGTCGCCGGAGACGTACAGCCTCAGCCGCGGCGGGCCGCCCGCCGGACCCAGCTCGACCATGCTGCCCATCACCGGAGGCAGCAGTCGCCGCAGCACCGGATGTCCGGCGTGCCGTCCGGGCAACGCCGTGACCGTGGCCTGGACCGGCCCCTGCCGGAGGGTGAGTCCCTGCCAGGTGCGCAGTCCGGCCACCCGCTCACGTCCGTGCAGCACCTTCAGACGGCGCGCGGCGTGCGGGGTGCTCAGCACCGGGACCGAGCGGTCCAGGTGGCGTCGGGACCGGCGGTCCCAGTGGTCCCCGTGCAGATGGGACAGCACGATCCCGTCGAGGCGGGGCAGGTCCTCCGGTTCCAGAGCGGGCTCGGTCAGGCGCCGGCTGACCAGGCCGTTGCCGAGGTAGGCGTACTGGCCGAGGTGCAGGAAGTTCGGGTCGGTGAGCAGCGTCAGCGGCCCGTAGCGCAGCAGAACGGTCGCGTTGCCGAGGAAGTGCAGGTCGACCGTGTCGTCGGTGGGTGCGTCCGTGGTACCGGGCATGGGTTCCGTCGCCCTTCCGTCCGAGCCGTCGCAGGTGCCCGCACCCTCGCGGGCGTGCCGGGTTCGTCCCGTGCCGGGCGGGTACCCCTGGCGGGCGGACGGCATGAGAGGACCTGTTCCGGCCGGCCGGTTCCGTGTCGTACCGCCCGCCTCCGCACAGATGGCCGAGCGTGCCGCAGCGGTGGAGCCGGGGAGCTGGTAGCTCTCGTAGGGCAGCCGCTGCCGTACCCGCTCTGTGCCGTACCCGCTCGACCGACCGCCCGAGGAACCGACCGAGACGAGGAGCGATGACGACCACCGTGCGCGAGACCGGAGCCGTAACCGCGCCGCCCAGTCTCCGACTGCCCGGCCTCCTGCTGGGAGTGGGGCTCGGCGGATTCGTCGACGGGATCCTGCTGCACCAGCTCCTGCGGTGGCACCACATGCTGACCGGCACCGACCACGACCACATCGGTGTGAAGTACTACGACCCCCACACCGTCTCCGGGCTGGAGATGAACACCCTGTGGGACGGCGTCTTCCACACCGTGTGCTGGCTCGCCGTCCTCGGCGGCCTCGCCGTCCTGTACGCCCGGGTGACCACCGGCCGGCGCCAGGTGTGGGCCTCGCGGGTGCTCTGGGGCTGGGTCCTGTCCGGCTGGGGCCTGTTCAACCTCGTGGAGGGCGTCCTCGACCATCACGTTCTGGGTATCCACCACGTCCACGGCGGTCCGTACCAGATGTGGTGGGACATCGGCTTCCTCGTGCTCGGCGCGCTGCTGCTGGCGGGCGGCCTGCTCCTGCGGCGCGGCGCGCGGCCCTTCGATCCGGCCGCACCCCGCGCCGCACGGCCGGGACACGCCGTCTGATGGGCCAGGGCACCCCGCACATGCTCACGCATACGCACACGCATCACGCGGAGGGCGGCGGCGCGCCGGAGGTCCTGCTCCCGCTCCTGGCCCTGCTGGCGTGCGCGGGCGGCTACCTCCTGCTCGCGCGCCGGGCACGCCGCCGGAATCCCGTACGGGGCTGGAACCCCTGGCGCACGGCCGGTTTCTGCGCGGGCCTCCTCCTGCTGGCGGCGGCGCTGCTGCCTCCCGTCGCTTCCTTCGCCCACCGTGACTTCCGCGGCCACATGGCCCAGCACATGCTCATCGGCATGTACGCGCCGCTCGCCCTGGTGCTCGGCGCCCCGATGACCCTCGCGCTGCGCGCCCTGCCCGCGGCTCACGCCCGCCGCCTCACCGCGTTCCTGCACAGCGGCCCGGCGCGCCTGCTCGCCCATCCGGTGACCGGCCTGCTGCTGTCCACAAGCAGCCTCGCACTGCTGTATTTCACCCCGCTCTACGACACCGCCACGGCCCGTCCGGCCGGGCACTGGCTGCTGCACGCGCACTTCCTGCTGGCGGGCTGCCTGTTCGCGCACGCCGTCGCCGGGCCCGACCCCGCCCCGGCCCGCCCCGGTGTGCGCACCCGGCTGGTCTGCCTGGGCTGCGCCATCGCGGCGCACGCGAGTGTCGCGCAGATGATGTACGGCGGATTCTGGGTGGCCGTCGACGCTCCCGTCCCCCAGGTCCAGGGCGCTGCCGAGATCATGTACTACGGCGGTGACATCGCCGAACTCCTGCTGGCGGCGGCCCTGGTCGCCACCTGGCGCCCCGCGCGCGGCACGGTCGCGAGGCGCGCGGTGCGCCCTGCGCGCTAGACATGCGGTAGACATGCCGGCCGGCATGGACCGGAGGTGGACCGCCACTCCAGAAAATTTAGTAGCCATGTACATAGTAGCCATGTACTGTATCTACACATGAGCAAGCTGTCCGAAGGTGCCACGCCCGGTTTCCTGGTGTGGCGGCTGTCGATGAAGTGGCGGGTCGCGGTGGACCGTGCGGTCGCCCCGCTCGGACTGACCCACGCGCAGTACTCCCTGGTGGCGTCGCTGTACGGCATGCAGCGCTCCGGGGTGCGTCCCAGCCAGCGCCGCCTCGCCGACCACACCGGCCTGGAGGCCCTGTACGTCTCCAAACTGGCCCGCGCCCTGGAGTCGGCCGGCCTCCTCGAACGCGCCCGGGACCCGGCCGACCCGCGGGCGGTCCAGCTCGCGCTCACCGCGCAGGGCCGCGAGACCACGCGGAAGGCGATCGACGTCGTCCAGGGACTACTGCGCCAGCTGCTGGCACCCCTCGGCGGACCCGACAGCCCCCGCGCCCAGGAGTTCACCCGGGACCTGACGACCCTGCTCGACGCACCGCTTGACCCGTTCGGCACCACCGATCACGAGACGGAGCAGTCATGACCACCACCGCACCCCGCGTCGACAGCCGGACCATCGGCCTCGCCCACTACGCCCTGCGCGCCGTGCTGGAGCGCGTCCTCGCCCCGCACGGCATCTCCTTCCTGCAGTCCGTCGCCCTGCGGCTCACGGCCGTCGCGGACGGGCCGGCCGAGCGAGCCGCCCTGGTGGACGGCGTCGTCGGCACGGTGAAGGTCCACGAGAGCGACGCCCAGCGCGCGATCGAGGACCTGACGGCCGCCGGCCTGCTCGCCCCCGAGGGGCCCTCGGCCGTGCGCCTGACGGACGCGGGGCGTGCGGTGTACGCCACCAGCTCCGCCGAGTCCGCGACGGTCTCCGCCCGGCTGTACGCGGGCATCTGCGAGGAGGACCGGGCGGTGGCCGGCCGTGTGCTCACGCTGCTCACCGAGCGGGCCGACGCGGAGCTGGCCGGCCTGCCGCAGCGGTAGGGCCGCCCGTCACCCGGGCAGGAGGAATCCGGCCGGCCCCTTTCGGGCACTCGCCCCGTGACGTCACAGAGGTGTCGCCGCGTGCAGGATCAGGAACAAGGTGACGGCCGAGTTCGCCGACGACATCGCCGACACCAGCGCCCCGGCGGCTGCGCCCCAGGCGGCCAGGCCGACCGACGTGAACGCCGACGGCCACGTCCGGGCCGTGGGCGCGGGGCCCAGCAGCGCGGCCACCCGGCGCGGCACGGGACCGGTCGCCGCCAGCGCCGCCACCGTCGGCACCGGTGTGCGCGGGGACAGCAGGGCCGCCTTGCCGATGGCACGGGCGACCGTGCGCCGGTCGCCGACCGCGCGGGCCGCCTCCTCGTCCGCCCACCGCTCGGCCGTGTAGACGACGGCGGTGCGCAGCGGTCTCAGGAACGGGTTGGCCCGGGCCGCCAGGTGCGCGGCGAGCAGGTGCCGGTGGTGACGGGCGGTCAGGTGGGCGCGCTCGTGCGCGAACAGGGCGCGCCGCTCGGCGGGCGCCAGGCCGGCCAGCAGGGCCGTGGTGACGACGATCCGGCCCCCGCCCCGGCTGCCGGGGAGGGCGTACGCGTACGGAGTGCTGTCCGGGAGGACCGCGACCGTGGACCCCGGCACCCCGGCGAGCACGCGGCGGGCCCGGCGGGTGACCCGGCGGTGCCGCCACAGGGTGCGGGCGCAGGCGGCGGCGACCACCGCGAGCGCCGGGATGGCGGCCCGGCCGGCCACCTCGTCGTGCGGGACGGCGGCCCGCACCTCCGGGTCGGACCAGCCGTCCGGCAGGGGGTTGCCGGGCAGTTGGGCGGTGCCGGCCACCATGAGCAGGGCCAGGCACAGCGTGCTGCACCCGGCCATGACGACGGCGACCGCGGTCAGCAGCCGGGTGGCGGTACGCGGGTGCAGCCGGGTCTCGGCGAGCCGGGCGACGGGCCACGCGGACAGCGGCAGCACCAGCGGCAGGAAGACGAAGACCCCCATGAGCGGTCAGTCCTCCGTGCCGCCGGCGTCCGGGCCCGGGATGTCGAGCAGCGCGCGCAGCACCTGTTCGTCGCCGGGCGGCAGGGCGGTGACGAAGCTGGCCAGGACCGCCTCGCGGTCCCGTTCGCCGTCCAGCAGGCGGCGCATGCGCAGCGCGGCCAGCCGGGCCACGTCGGCCGTCGGCGTCCACAGGAAGGACCGGCCGTGCCGTTCGCGGGAGACGACGTCCTTGGCGAGCAGCCGGGTCAGGATGGTGACGACCGTGGTGTAGGCGAGGTCGCCGCCGAGGCGCTGCTGCACCCAGGCCGCGGTGACCGGTCCGTCCGCCTCGCGCAGCGCGCCGAGGACCTGGCCCTCCAGCTCCCCCTGCCCGCGCCGCCGGGCCCGGCCGCCTTCCCGCGTCATCCGTGGTCCCTCCCCCGTCTTCCTTCGCTCGCTCACCGGCCGTTCCACGCTACTTCACGCCACTGACACTCCCGTGGGTGCGGCGCCCGCGCCGGTGCGCGATCTCGCCGAGGAGGAGGTCGGCGGCGAGGAAACAGGCCGGCGGGATGCCGAGCAGCGGCACGAACCAGCCGAGCAACGCGACGGCCGCGAGCGCCGGGACGAGGAGGTACGGCGGCACCTCGGCCGCGGCGCCTGCGGCGTGGGGCGGACGGCCGCGACCGTGCTCCGGACGGGCCCTGAGGGCGGCGGCCACCTGGGCGGAGACGGGCAGCTCGCGTTCGCCGGCCGGAACGGTCAGCTCATGGCCGTACACGAGCTTCTCGGCCTGGAAGGAGCCCGCGTACAGCAGGCCGGTGACGGCGGCGACCAGCAGGAAGGGCGCGACGAGCACGCCGGCGTAGAAGCGCAGGCGCAGTACGAGGGGGCGCGGGGGTGCCCAGCGGCCGCGGGTGGCGGGGCGGGAGGCCTCGGCCGGGGTGGTCGAGGCAGCGGTGGTCATCGGCGGGCCTCTGCGGGCTCGGGGCGAAAATCGAGGGGGCCAGGAGTCGGACCGCGAAAGGGCTGAGTTCCCCGGGGTGTTGGTGAGCTGTGCCACAGGGGGCGGCGGGTGGGCGTGGCATCCTGACGCGATGGCACCTCCCCGTGATCACGCACCGCTCGCCGAGCGGGTCGAGGAACTCCTCGCCGCCGGCGGCCCCTTGCCCATCGTCGCGGCCGGACAGCCGGTGCTGCGGCGCGGCACCGAGCCGTACGACGGCCAGCTCGGCCCCGCGCTGCTGGCCCGGTTCGTCGAGGCGATGCGCGTCACCATGCACGCGGCCCCCGGTGTGGGCCTCGCCGCTCCGCAGGTCGGTGTGCCGCTGCGGATCGCGGTCATCGAGGACCCGGCGCCGGTGCCCGAGGAGGTGGCGGTCGCCCGGGGCCGGGTGCCACAGCCCTTCCGGGTCCTGGTCAACCCCTCGTACGAGCCCGTCGGCACCGCCAGGGCCGCCTTCTTCGAGGGCTGCCTCAGCGTGCCCGGCTGGCAGGCGGTGGTGGCCCGGCACGCCGAGGTGCGGCTGCGCGGCACGGACGAACACGGCCGCGCGCTGGACGAGGTGTTCACCGGCTGGCCGGCCCGGATCGTCCAGCACGAGACGGACCACCTCGACGGCACGCTGTACCTGGACCGCGCGGAGCCGCGCTCGCTGTCCACCAACGAGGCGGTGGCGGCCCTGTGGGCCCAGCCGACGCCGGAGGCGGCGGCCGAGGCCCTGGGTTTCGAACTGCCGTAACCGGACGCTCAGTTGTCCCGGTAGGCCTCCAGCAGCCGCAGCCACACCTCGCTCAGCGTCGGGTACGACGGGACGACGTGCCACAGCCGGCTGACCGGGACGTGTCCCGCGACCGCGACGGTGGCCGAGTGGATGAGTTCGCCGACACCGGGGCCGACGAAGGTGACCCCGCGCAGGATCTCGTCCTCCAGGTCCACGACCATGCGGGCACGGCCCTTGTAGCCGTCGCCGTACAGGCCGGCGCCCGCGACGGCGGAGAACTCCACGTCGACGGCGCGGACGCGGTGGCCGGCCTGTTCCGCCTCGGCGAGGGAGAGCCCGACCGCGGCGGCCTCCGGGTCGGTGAAGACGACCTGGGGCACGGCGTGGTGGTCGGCGGTGGCGGCGTGGGCACCCCACGGTTCCTCCGCGACCGCGCCGCCGGTGGCGCGGGCGGCGATGGCGGCGCCCGCTATGCGGGCCTGGTACTTGCCCTGGTGGGTGAGGAGGGCGCGGTGGTTGACGTCGCCGACCGCGTACAGCCAGTCGGTGCCGGTCACGCGCAGGCTGTCGTCGACGTCCAGCCAGGAGCCGGGTTCCAGGCCGACGGTCTCCAGGCCGATGTCGCCGGTGTGCGGGACGCGGCCGGTGGCGAAGAGGATCTCGTCGCCCTCGATCCGGTCGCCGGCGGAGGTGACGGCCACGACCGTGCCGTTCTCGCGGCTGACGGACTCCACGGAGGTGCCGGTGCGCAGGTCGACGCCCGCCTCGGTGAGGGCCTCGGCGACCAGTTCACCGGCGAACGGCTCCATGCGGTTCAGCAGGCCCTTGCCGCGCACCAGCATGGTGACGCGGGAGCCGAGGGCCTGCCAGGCGGTGGCCATCTCGGTGGCGACGACACCGCCGCCGACGACGATCAGCCGGCCCGGGACCGCCTGGGCGCTGGTGGCCTCACGGCTGGTCCAGGGCTTGACCTCGGCGAGTCCGGGCAGGTCGGGCAGCTGGGCCCGGGTGCCGGTGGACACGGCGACGGCGTGCCGGGCGGTGAGGGTGGTGACCGTGCCGTCGGGACCGGTGACCGTGACCGTGCGGGGCCCGGCCAGCCGGCCCTGGCCGCGGTACAGGACGGCGCCGGTGCCCTCCAGCCAGGAGACCTGTCCGTCGTCCTTCCAGTGGGCGGTGAAGTAGTCGCGGCGGGCCAGGACGGCCGGGGCGTCGAGCGGGCCCTGGGCCGCCTGGGCGAGGCCGGGCAGGCGGCGGGCGTCGGCCTGCGCGATGACCGGCCTGAGCAGGGCCTTGCTGGGCATGCAGGCCCAGTACGAGCACTCGCCGCCGAGCAGTTCGCTCTCCACGAGCGCCGTGGTGAGGCCGGCCGCGCGGGTGCGGTCGGCGACGTTCTCGCCCACGGGTCCGCCCCCGATCACCACGACGTCGTATGCGATGGATTCCGTTTCCGTCATGGGGTCAGTCTGGTGGGTGGTGTGCGCGCTGGCCACATGGGTACGCGCGCGGGACACAGGCGTGCACGGGTGGAATAGGCCGACCGGTGGCCGTGTTTCCGACGTCGGCACACCCCACACCAGGAAGAGGGAATCACGCCATGAGCAGCACTGTGGAGCTGACCAAGGAGAACTTCGACCAGATGGTCACCGAGAACGAGTTCGTTCTCATCGACTTCTGGGCGTCCTGGTGCGGGCCCTGCCGGTCGTTCGCACCCGTCTACGAGAAGGCCGCCGAGGAGAACCCCGACCTGGTGTTCGCCAAGGTGGACACCGAGGCGCAGCCGGAGCTGGCCGCCGCCTTCGACATCCAGTCGATCCCGACACTGATGATCGTTCGCGACCAGGTCGCGGTCTACGCCCAGCCCGGCGCCCTGCCCGCGCCCATGCTCGCCGACCTCATCGGACAGGCCCGCAAGCTCGACATGGACGAGGTCCGCAAGGACATCGCCGCCCAGCAGGGTCAGGCCCAGGAGGGGCAGGAGCAGCCGGGGCAGGCGCAGCAGCAGTAGCAGACGCGGCGGTAACGCGTGCGGGGCCGCGGTGACACCGCGTGCGGGTCCGGGTCAGCTGGACTCGCGCCGGATCACCGAGGCCCCCAGCACGGTGTGCACCTCGGGCTCGCCACCGGGGTGGCGCACGGCACGGTCGACCAGTTCGGCGAGGTCCTGCCCGGAGGGCAGTTCGATGTGGACCGTGCTGAGCCGGGGCCGCAGCAGCCGGCCCAGCATCAGGTCGTCGGCGCCGATCACGGCGACGTCCTCGGGGACGCGTACGCCCTCGTCCTGCAAGGCGCGCATGAGCAGCATCGCGTACTCGTCGTTGTAGGCGAACACCGCGTCCAGGCCGGACTCGCTCCAGCGGGCGGCCAGTTCGGCGGCGGCCTCCTCGGTGTAGGCGAGCGGCAGCTCCGTCACGGTGGCGTCCGTGCCCCGCAGCGCCTCGCGCACGCCGGCGAGCCGGGGCCGTGAGTAGGCCTCCAGCCCCGGTTCCCCGGGCAGGACCACACCGATCCGGCGCCGGCCCCGGGCGTACAGGTGGGCGCCCGCACAGTGGCCGACGGCGTCGTGGTCCATCAGCAGGGCGTGCGCTCCCTCGACGCGGCCGGGGCCGAGGGTGACCACGGCCCGGGCGCCGGAGCGCTTGAGCACGGCGACGCCCCGCGGGCCGAGACCGGCACCGGGCACCAGGACGGCGACCGGCCGCAGTTCCGCCCAGGCGCGGGCGGCTTCGTCACCCTCCAGTCCGACGCTGCCGTACTGGACGACGGTGTAGTCGAGACGGCCGAGCGCCCACTGGAGTTCGTTCAGGAACCGGCTGTACAGGGGGCCCACCGGGATCGCCGGGGCGGGCATGAGGACCATACGGCTGTGTCCTGCGCGCAGGCTGCGGGCGGCGGCGTGCGGGACGTATCCCAGTTCGCGGGCGGCCTCGTGCACGCGACGGCGGGTCGCTTCGCTGATCCGTACGGCGCTGTTGTTGAGGACGTAGGAGACGGTCGCACGCGAGACGCCGGCCAGGCGGGCCACATCGGCACTCGTGGGCGTGTTCGGTATCTGCACCATGACAGACCGCATCTTGGCAGAGGGGCGGGGGCCGGGGGCGGGCGGGGCAAGGTGGTTCATCGTTTGACAAAGAGGGCGGCCCAGGGGCGCGTATGGCGAACATGTTCGTGCCGAACTTGTTCGCAACGAACATGTTCGTTAGCGTGGTGGCATGAACGCTGCCCCCCGCTCCCGCCGGGAGCGTCCCGCCAAGCCCGCCCTGACCCGGGAGGGCATCATCAACGCCGCCGTCGCGATCCTGCGGGCGGAAGGGCTCCGCAAGGTGACGATGCGACGGCTCGCACAGGAACTCGACACCGGCCCGGCCTCGCTCTACGTGTACGTCCGCAACACCGACGAACTGCACGCGGCCGTCCTGGACGAACTGCTCGGCACGGTCGGCCCGGCACCGGCCGAGGGCAGTTGGCGGGAGCGGCTGGAGCGGGTGCTCACCGACTACACGGCGATGCTGCTGGAGCACCCGACCCTGGCTCGCTCGGCGCTGACCGCCCGGCCGAGCGGCCCGCACTACCTGCGCCTGGTCGAGACCCTGCTGCACCTGCTCCAGGCGGGCGGGGTGCCGCTCGCCCAGGCGGCCTGGGGCGTGGACCTGCTGCTCCAGCACGCCACGGCGACCGCCGCCGAGCACGCCGGGGAGCAGCCCCAGGGCGACTGGCAGGCGGCGGCCCGGGCCCTGCGCGAGGCGCCCGCCGCCACCCATCCGCACATCGCCGCCGGCGCCGACGCGCTGCTGTCCGGCACGCCCGAGACCCGCCTGTCGTGGGCCTTCCAGACGCTGATCAACGGCATCGAGCGGACCGCCGTACCGACCCCCGCATCGACCGAGGTACCGACCGAAGGCCAGGAGGCCACGTGACCACCGGTTCCCTCCCCCACCACCCCGTCGCCGTCGTCGGCGCCGGCCTCGGCGGGCTCACGCTCGCCCGCGTGCTGCACGTGCACGGCATCGAGGCCGCGCTGTTCGACCTGGACGCGTCGGCGGACGCCCGGATCCAGGGCGGCATGCTCGACATCCACGACGACACGGGCCAGGAGGCGCTGCGGGCCGCCGGCCTGCACGCGGAGTTCCTGACCCGGGTGCACTCCGGAGGCCAGGCCCTGCGGGTCCTCGACCGGGACGGTACGGTCCGGCTGGCACAGCCCGACGACGGCACCGGCGGTCGCCCCGAGACAGACCGGGGTGACCTGCGCGCACTCCTGCTCGGCTCCCTGCCCGCCGGCACGGTCCGCTGGGGCGCCAAGGTCACCGGCGCGCGCCCGCTGGACGGCGGCCGGCACCGGGTGACACTCGCGGACGGCACCGAGTTCACCACCGATGTGCTGGTCGGCGCGGACGGCGCCTGGTCGCGCGTGCGCCCGCTGCTCTCCGCGGCCCGGCCCGCGTACACCGGCGTGTCGTTCGTGGAGGCGGACCTGTGGGAAGCGGATGTGCGGCACCCGGTGAGCGCGGAGGTGGTCGGCGGCGGCATGCTCTTCGCGCTCGGCCCCGGCCGCGGCTTCCTCGCCCACCGCGAGACCGACGGCAGCCTGCACGTCTACGCCGCCGTGGTGGCGCCGGAAGACTGGCTGGACGGCATCGACTTCACCGACACCGAGGCGGCGAAGGCGGCCGTACTGAAGGAGTTCGACGGCTGGGACGAGAGCCTGCGGGCGCTGGTCGCGGACTCGGACGGCGCGCTGGTGCCCCGCCGCATCCACGCCCTGCCGGCCGGCCATCGCTGGGAGCGGGTGCCCGGGGTGACCCTGCTCGGCGACGCGGCCCACCTCATGTCGCCGTTCGCGGGCGAGGGCGCCAACCTGGCCCTGATCGACGGCGCCGAACTGGGCCTCGCCCTGGCCGCACACCCCGGGGACACGGAGGCCGCGCTGGCCGCCTACGAGTCCCGCGTGTTCCCCCGCGCCGAGGCCTCCGCGACGGACTCCGCCCACAGCCAGTCCCTGCTGTTCCGCACGGACGCGCCCCAGGGGTTGGTGCACATGTTCACCGGCCAGGAGGACTGACCGGGCTGGGCGAGCCGGTCCGAGTGGACGGAGGCGACGTGGCCGGATGCCGGGAGTGCCGGGCGGGCGGAGACGACACGGCCGGGCGCGGCGAATTCCCAGGGGCCGAGGCAACTTTGCCAGGTGCCGGAAGTGCCGGGCGGGCGGAGACGACTCGGCCGGGCGCGGCGAATTCCAAGGGGCCGAGGCAACTTTGCCAGGTGCCGAGAGTTCCGGGCGGGCGGAGACGACTCGGCCGGGCGCGGCGAATTCCCAAGGGGCCGAGGCGACTCGGCCAGGTGTGGCGGTTCCCAGCGGGCCGGGTCGGCTGGGCCGGGCGTGGCGATTCCCAGCGGGCCGAGGCGACCCTGCCGGGTGCGGCGGTTCCCGGCAGGCCGAGGCGACCCTGCCGGGTGCGGCGGTTCCCGGCAGGCCGATTCGGGTGGGCCCGGCTCGGTGCGCGCGGCGCCGATTGGTTCAGGCCCGGCCCCGGCAACTTTGCGCGGGGCGCCACACCGCGACGGCCGCGCGTGGCTCGCGCGGCCTGCCCAGCACGGCGGTTCCGCGCCACCGCTCACCCTGCCTGGCGCGGCAGCTACCCGCGGCTCGTTCGATCCGGTCCAGACCGGCGGCGCCACCGAGCCTCCCGCGCCCGGCGGCTCAGTGCGGCTCCACGCCACCACAGCGGCTTCGCACGGGTCTGGCCCACCCGAGAAGCCCGGCGCGGCCCGCTCCCCTAGCGGCGCGGCCCCGTGTCGGTCACCCGGGCGACCAGGTCGAGCCAGCCGGATTCCAGGCGTTCCATGGGCATGTCGCACTGTCGGGTCAGGTGGTGGATCAGCGCGGGATCCAGTGAGGCCAGGAGGGTGTGGGCCAGCAGGTCGCAGTCGGCGTCCGGGACGATCTGGCGGAGCAGCATCGTGACGTGCATGCGCAGCGACCCGGCGGCGGGGTGCACGAACCGGCGGGTCGGCTCCGGCTGGGCGGCCAGCTGGAGGTCCAGCTGCTCCGCCGTGCGGTACAGCACCGCCACGCCGAACGCCCGCAGCCGCTCCAGGGGCGGCGAGCCGGGGCCCAGCGGCGGGGGCCCGCTCAGGAAGTCGGCCTGAAGTTGCCTGGCGGAGTGGTCGAGCAGGGCCATCAGCAGCCCGGTGCGGTCGCCGAAGCGGCGGAAGACGGTGCCCTTGCCCACGTTGGCCGCCGCCGCCACCGCCTCCATGGTGACCCCGGCCACCCCGTGCTCCGCGATCAGCCGAGCGGCGGCCTCCAGCAGCCGGGCCCGGTTGCGGGCGGCGTCGGCGCGCAGGAACGGCTCGTCGGACGCCGGGCCGACCTCCAGCAACTGGGACGTGTCGACGGGCTCCTCAGGCTTCGGGAAGGGCGGCAGAGCGCTGGACATGACGACAGCGTAAAGCATCGGGAACAAAACTGGACCGCGGTCCGGTTAGGGTGATACAAACTTAAACGGACCCCGGTCCGGATCGTGACAGCGATGTTTCAGCCCCTTGGAGTTCCCATGTCTGTTCGCATCCTCGCGCTCGTCGGCAGCCTTCGCGCCGGTTCGCACAACCGCCAGCTCGCCGAGGCGGCCGTGAAGCTCGCGCCGGAGGGCGCCGAGGTCGAGCTGTACGAGGGCCTGGCCGACATCCCGTTCTACAACGAGGACATCGACGTGGAGGGCAGCGTCCCGGCCGCCGCCGCCAAGCTGCGCGAGGCCGCCCAGGCCGCGGACGCCTTCCTGCTCTTCTCCCCCGAGTACAACGGCACCATCCCGGCCGTGCTGAAGAACGCCATCGACTGGCTGTCCCGCCCGTACGGCGCCGGCGCCTTCGGTGGCAAGCCCGTCGCCGTGGTCGGCACCGCCTTCGGCCAGTACGGCGGCGTCTGGGCGCAGGACGAGGCCCGCAAGGCCGTGGGCATCGCCGGCGGCAAGGTGATCGAGGACATCAAGCTGTCCATTCCCGGCTCGGTCACCCGCTTCGCCGAGACCCACCCGGTCGACGACGCCGAGGTCGCCGCCCAGCTGACCGAGGTCGTCGCCCGCCTGCACGGCAACGTGGGCGCTGCCGCTGCCTGAGCCGTAGCGCCGTTCCCCGTCGGGGCCGGTGCCCTACGTTCCCGGTGAGGGCCGGAGCCGTCATGGCTCCGGCCCTTTCCCGTGCCTTCAGCCCCGCCTCAGGCCCTTCGCCGTGCCCCCAGCCGCTCGCCCCGCCCTGCTCCGGCCCCTCCGGCCGCTCCACCGCCGGACCGCGAACCGTTCCATCCACCTGGACGTCTCGCCGCGGCGCGGCGCGGCGCGGCGCCAGGATCACGGTGTCCAGGCCGAGCTTGGCGTACCCCTCGATCGTCCCGCCCGATGTGCCGCGGGAAGGCGTCCAGGCCCCTCGGGCCGCCGGACAGGACGTCCGGCGTGGTGGCGATCGTGCGAGCAGTCCCGGATGCCGGTACGTCACCCCGGTCACCGTCCATCACCGGCAGCCGGCTCACCCCGGCCGCCTCCGGGGCTCACTGTCGTCGAGGGCACCGACGCCGGGCGCTGGAGCGCGCGCGAAGTCGACGTGCGGGGCTGACCGGCAGGTGGTGCTCCGGACGCCGAGGGGTAGACGGCTCATGACCGCCCACGACCGCGTACGTCGTGACCGACCGCCGGACGAGTCACGGAAGGAGGGGGAGCCATGTCCCTGGTCCCGCCGCCGTTCGATACGGAACTCGCCACCGTGCTGGAGTCGTTCCGGGGAGTGATCGGGCCCGGGCTGACGCCGGCCGATGTGGAGGCCGCCCGGCGCAGCGCGGCCGTCGAACTGGTCGACGTGACCATGGACGGCGCCTTCGAGGCGGAGGACCGTACGGTGCCCGGTCCGGAGGGCGCCCCCGATGTCTCCCTCCTCCTGTGCCGGCCGACGGCCGCTCCCGCCCCGGCCCCGCTGCCGGTGCTGTACCACGTGCACGGCGGCGGCCTCGTGGCCGGCACCAACCGGGCCGGCGTGAGCGAACCGCTGGCCTGGGCGCGCGAGCTGGGCGCGGTCGTGGTGTCGGTGGAGTACCGGCTCGCGCCCGAGCATCCGCATCCGGCGCCGATCGAGGACGCCTACGCCGGGCTGCTGTGGACCGCGGAGCACGCGCGGGAGATCGGCGGCGATCCGGACCGGATCGTCGTCGCGGGCGCCAGCGCGGGCGGCGGTCTCACCGCGGCGCTGGCGCTGCTCGCCCGGGACCGGCAGGGCCCGCGTCCGCTCGGTCAGCTGCTGATGTGCCCGATGCTGGACGACCGCAACGACAGCGTCTCCAGCCGTCAGATGGCCGGCCTGGGCGTGTGGGACCGTACCGCGAACGAGACGGCCTGGACCGCCCTGCTGGGCGAGCGCCGCGGCGGCCCCGGAGTCTCCCCGTACGCGGCTCCGGCCCGCGCGACCGACCTGTCAGGCCTGCCCCCGGCGTTCCTGGACGTGGGCTCCGCGGAGACCTTCCGGGACGAGGTGGTCGGCTACGCGTCCCGGATCTGGCAGGCCGGAGGGGAGGCCGAACTCCACGTCTGGCCGGGCGGCTGCCACGGCTTCGACGCCCTCGCCCCGGAGGCGGCCCTGTCCCGCACGGCCCGCGCGGCCCGCCTGGAGTGGCTGCGGCGGCTGCTGGGGTGATCCCCCACCACGCGACACACCGGAGATCCAGGCGCGACACTTCGGCTCCGACGGCGCCGGTTCGGTGCGCCCGCTGGGAGTTCGCCGACACGGACGAGCCACCGGTGACGACCGGCGTCGTCCCCGCCGCCGGCCCACCGGCCCGCCGCCTTCCGCTCCGCCCTTGCCCCGCCGGACGCGATCTGGCCGCCCCTGTCCACCCCCCGGCGGGGCGACGACCTCACCGGACCGCGCGGTCGACGCTGCGGATGTGCTGCACCGGGCACCTCGCCGAGCGGCTGCACGCTGCCGTCGGAGGCGTCAGGGTTGTGGTGGGGAACACCGCTCCATCCCCTGGCAGACACCCGCTGGAAGACACCCGCGTGAAAACCGCACTCCCGCCCCGCTCTGACGTTACCGTTCGGTAGACATCGTGCCCGGAGTCTCCCGGAGGTGCTCGTCCATGACGCCCGACCGTGCCGCAGGACTCGTGGAGACCCGGCGTGCGCTCGCCGAGGGGGAGGTGACCTCGCGGGAGGTGGTGGAGCGGACGCTGGCGCGGATCGAGGCCACGCAGGCGACGCTGAACTCCTTCCGGATCGTGCGCGCCGAGGCCGCGCTGGCCGAAGCGGACGCCGCGGACCGGGAGTTGGCCGCCGGTGTGCGGCGCCCGCTGCTCGGGGTGCCCGTGGCGGTGAAGGACGACATGGACGTGGCCGGTGAGCCGACCGCGTTCGGCTGCTGCGGTGAGTTCCCGCCGGTGGCCGCGGACGGGGAGGCGGTACGGCGGCTGCGCGCGGCCGGCGCGGTGATCGTCGGCAAGACGAACACGTGCGAGCTGGGGCAGTGGCCTTTCACCGAGGGGCCGGCGTTCGGGGAGACCCGCAACCCGTGGAACACCGAGCACACGCCCGGCGGGTCGTCGGGTGGTTCGGCCGCCGCCGTCGCCGCCGGGCTCGTCCCGGCCGCGCTCGGCTCCGACGGTGCCGGTTCGGTGCGCATCCCGGCCTCCTGGACGCATCTGATCGGCATCAAGCCGCAGCGCGGCCGTATCTCGACCTGGCCGCGCGGCGAGTCCTTCCACGGCATCACGGTCAACGGCACTCTCGCCCGTACGGTCGCCGACGCGGCCGTGCTGCTCGACGCGGCGAGCGGCAACCACGACCGGGACCCGCACCGGCCGCCCGCGCTGACGGTGGCGGACGCGGTCGGCCGCGACCCGGGCCGGCTGCGCGTCGCCCTGTCGCTGAAGCCGCCGTTCACCGCCGTACCCGCCCGGCTGGACCCGGTGATCCGCGCCCGGGTCGTCGAACTCGCCGAGCGGCTGGCGCGGTTGGGGCATGTCGTGGAGCAGGCCGATCCGCCGTACGGGCAGATCGGGCTGACCTTCGTGCCCCGTGCCACCGCCGGGATCGCCGAGCGGGTCCGTGAGGCACCGGACCCGGCGCTGCTCGATCCGCGCACCCGGGGTGCGGCCCGGCTCGGCCGGCTGCTCGCCGGTGCCCCGCTCCGGGCGGCCCGGCGTGCGGAGGCGGTGCTGCACCGGCGGATCGGCGCGTTCTTCGAGTCGTACGACGTGATCCTCGCCCCGACCACCGCCATGCCCCCGCCCCGGATCGGTGCCCTGTCCCGGCTCGGCGGGCTGGCCACGGACCGGGCGATCATCGCCGCCTGCCCGTACGCCTGGCCGTGGAACGTGCTCGGCTGGCCGGGGGTGAACGTGCCCGCCGGATTCGCCGGCCCCGGACTCCCGGTGGGCGCGCAGCTGCTCGGTCCGGCCAACAGTGAGCCTGTCCTCGTGTCCCTGGCCGCCCAGCTGGAGGCGGAGCTGCGCTGGCACGAGCTGTGGCCGCCGCAGGGAGCGGACGCCGGCGCGGACGCCGGCACTCCGGCCCCGTGACGGCGTTCCGCCCGTACGCTGGGGCCATGGACGACGCGTCGATGGTCGGGCTGATGGGGCGGGTGACGGGGGCGGTCGGGCCCGGTCTGGTCGGCGAGGTGATCGTGCGGGTGCGCGGCGGCGCGGAGCACTTCCTCGCCTATCCGGCCGACGGCACGGGCCGGATCCCGACCGGGACGGTCGTGATGGTGGTGGAGTACCTGCCACCGAGGACCGTCTACGTGACGGCGGCGTACGACAGTTGAGCATGCGTCGCCCCAGGTGAGGGCGGCGTGCGTCAAGATTGCAACAAGGATTCCCCGGCGTCTTCACCCGCGCCCCGGGCAGGCGCACACTCCCTTCGTTCGGTGCCGAACGGGCACCATGCAAAGGGGGCGTATGCCGATGGTTGTCGGCGTCGTTGCGGGGGCGGTCGTCGTTGCCGTCCTCGTGCTGATCGGTCTGTTCAAGATGATGTGGCGGGTCGCCGAGCCGAACGAGGCGCTCATCATCTCCGGGTCCAAGCACCGCACCGAGGGCCTGGAGGAGGGCATGGGCTTCCGCATCGTCACCGGGCGAGGCACGCTGGTGCTGCCCGGTGTGCAGGCGGTGCGCAAGCTGTCGCTGGACCTGAACGAGACCGAGTTGCACGTGGACTGCGTGACGCACCAGGGCATTCCGCTGAAGGTGCGGGGCGTGGTCATCTTCAAGGTCGGCGACGACTTCGTGTCGATCGCGAACGCGGCACGCCGTTTCCTGGACCAGCAGAAGCTGATGTCGGAGCGGGTGCACAACGTCTTCGCCGGTCATCTGCGGTCGATCGTGGGCGGGTTGACGGTCGAGGACATGATCCGTGACCGGGAGAAGCTGACCGGGCAGACCCGGGCGGCGTGCGGTACGGAGATGGAGAAGCTCGGTCTGATCGTGGACTCGCTGCAGATCCACGAGATCGAGGATCCGACCGGGTACATCCAGAACCTGGCGATGCCGCACGCGGCGGCCGTCCAGCGGGACGCGCGCATCGCGCAGGCCGAGGCGAACCGGCTGGCCACGGAGGCCGAGCAGCAGTCGTTCGCGCGGATGGCGGAGGCCACCCGGGACAGCGAGATCCTCCAGGCCGGCTACCAGGCCGAACGGGACAAGGCGGCGGCGAAGGCCCAGCAGGCCGGCCCGCTCGCCGCGGCGGCCGCCCGGCAGGAGGTCGTCGTGCAGGAGACGCGGGTCGCCGAACTGGAGGCGCACCGGCGGGAGCAGCAGCTCCAGGCGGACGTCCGCAAGCCGGCGGACGCGAAGGCGTACGAGAAGCGGACGCTGGCCGAGGCCGAGCGGGACGCGCGGATCTCGGCGGCCCAGGCCAAGGCGAAGGAGACGGAGCTGGCGGCGGCGGCCGAGGCGACCCGGGTGAAGGCCGCCGCCGCGGCCGAGGCCGAGGCGACCAGGACCCGGGGTACGGCGACCGCCGCCGCCACCCGGGCCACCGGTGAGGCGGAGGCCGCCGCCCAGCAGGCGAAGGGCCTGGCGGAGGCCGAGGCGACCCGGGCGCAGGGCCTGGCGGAGGCGGAGGCCATCAAGGCGCGGGCCGCGGCCCTCGCGGAGAACCAGGAGGCGGTCGTCGCCCAGCAACTCGCCGAGAAGTGGCCGGAGATCGTTCAGGCGGGGGCGTCGGCGTTCGGCAACGTCGACAACATGGTCCTGCTCAACGGGGCGGACGGCATGGGCGAGTTGTTCGCCAAGGCGCTCACCATGGGCGGCACGGGGCTCGGCCTCGCCCGCAAGCTGCTCGCCACGATGGGCGACAACGCGCAGCCGGTGAACGGAGGTTCCCCCTCGCTCAACGGCGTGGTGGCGCCCCCGCCGCAGAAGGTGCCCGTGGAGCAGGAAGGCTGAGAAAAGGGGTGCTGTGTACGGCCGGGGTCCCTCACCAGGGGCCCCGGCCGTGCGTGTGCACGAGCCGGTCGACCGTCTCCGGGTCCAGGGCCGGGTTCGCCGCGGCGGCGTGGGCGAGTTCCGGGTCGGCGAGGAGTTCCGCGAGCCGGCGGGCCGGGAGGTTCGGGTGGCGGGCCAGGGCCGCCCGGACCTCGGGATCGGGGTCACGGGTGAGCCGTTCGACGACGGCCGGCTCGGTGTCCGGGTCCCGTACGACCAGGGCACGCACGTGCGGGTCGGCGTGTTCGGCGAGGTGAGTGAGCCCGGTGCGCGGGAAGTTCGGCAGGGTGGGCAGGCGTTCGCGTTCCGGGCCGGTGTACTCCAGGAAGCAGCGCAGCAGCAGCGCCGCCGGGGCGTCCGGGTGGTTCTGGGCGAGCAGGACGCGGACGCCGGGGTCGTCGTCCTCCGCGAGGCGGGCCACCAGGTCCGCCGGCAGCGTGTGCTCCCGCGCGGCCCTGCGGCGCAGCAGCGGGTGCCCGGAGAGGGCGTCCCGGCGGACGGCGGCCGGATCGCGGGGCACCCGGGGCGCCGGGTGGAACCGGAACGCGCGGTCCAGCGGCGCCCGGTAGTCGATGCGGGCGCGTTCCTCCTCGCTGAGCGCGGGGTGGACGGACACCGCCAGCCGGACCTCCGGATCCGGGTCCGTCGCGAGCGTACGGCGCTCCTCCGGGCCGAGGTCCGGATGGCCGGCCACCGCCCGGCGCACGTCCGGGTCGGGGTCACGGACGAGGGCGCTGCGTTCGGCGGGCCGCAGGTCGGCACGGCCCGCGATCCGTTCCCGCACCTCCGGGTCCGGGTCGGCGGCCAGGAGAGCCACCACGTCGGCCGGGAGGGAGGGATTGAGGGCGATCGTCGCCCGCTCGTCCTCGCGGGCCGGCGCGGTGAGGACACCGGCGACGACGGCCGGGCTGAGGACCCGGTTGAGCAGGATGTCGGTGCGGGCGTGACAGGGCCGCGGGGGCAGCGCGCTCTCCACCCACGCCGGGTCCTCCCACCGCACCTGAGCCTGCGCCCGCTCGCGCACGCCGTCGTCCGGGTCCGCCAGCAGCGCTGCCCGCCGCTCGGCGGGCAGCGAGTCCCAGTATCCGACGCCCCAGCAGCGGACCTCGGCGACCGGATGGGTGGGCAGGGAGTCGATCAGCTCCCACGACATCTGCTGCCAGAAGCCGAGCGCACCCAGCTCCTCACCGTCGTAGGCGGTGATCATGCGTACGACGGTGTCGTCGGGCAGCGGCCTCGGCCGGTGCGGGAGGGACACCCGGGGGCCGTCGGCGAGGTGGGCGCGGACGGTCCAGTCGGGATCGTCGACCAGCCGGGCGCGCTGGGCGGGGTCGACGTGCGGATTGACGGCGAGGAAGCCGCGGGTGCGCGGGTCGGGGTGCGCGATCACGGCGTCCACGACGGCGTCCGGCAGCTCACGGTCGCGGCACAGCACCATGCGGACGGCGAGCGGGGCGTCGGCGAGCAGCCGGAGCAGGATGTCCTGCGGGACGGCCGGGTTGAGCGCGAGTCCGGCCAGGCGGCGGGCCGGCAGGTCGGCTTCCGCCCAGATCTGTGCGGGTGTCGGCATGTTCCGTGGCCCCCCGTGCCCGTCCCGGCCTCGCGGCCCCCGCACCGACCCTACGGGATCAGGCCGTGAGCAGGGCGACGCCCAGGGCGGTCAGGGCGCCCGCCTTGAGGACCTCCAGGGCCACGTACCACAGGTGGCTGCGCGAGCGGGGCAGTTCCTCTCCCGCGAGGACCCGGTCGGACCTGCGGTTGAGGAGGGGGCGGACGACGGCCAGCTGGGCGAGGAGGAGCGCCGCCACCGCCGCGGTCAGCGAGATGACGGCGGCCGGGGCGTCGCCCAGCGCGACCGCGAGGACCACGACGACCGCGAGGACGGCCTCGACGGCGTTCAGCGCGCGGAACACCAGCCGTCCGATACCGAGACCGACGGGGATCGTCACCCCCGGGGCACGGAACTTCAGCGGCGCCTCCAGGAAGGAGATCGCCAGCACCATCCCGAGCCAGACGAAGGTGACGGCACCGGCGGTGGCAGCGGGGGTGGTGTTCATGGGGGGCCTTTCTCCGCCGGGGTGGGTGGGCGGCGGGGTCGATCGGAACGGGCGGTGCGACGGCTGCGGCTCCAGCGAGGGGCGCGGTGGCTCACCGGGGCGGCGGGGCTCGGGGTGAGGCGCCCGGCCGCGCGGGACGGTTCAGCCGGGCACGGTCCCCGCCAAGTGGGCCACGCAGGAGTCGGGTTCGGCGAACGGTTCCAGCGTGGTGGCCGTGAGGGGTGCGCCCAGCTCCGCCAAGGCTCCCTGCATCAGGCCGAGATGGAGCGGGCACACCAACCCGCCTTGTTCCTCGGCGAGTTCCAGGAAGGGGCAGTGCCGCAACCTGATCCGATCCGGCGTCCGGCCGGACTCGCCGTTCGCCGCGCCTCCCCTTTCCGGCCGCGGCTCGAAGCCGAGGCCGTCCAGCAGGGCGAGCAACGCGGCCACCGACCGCTCGGGCGTCGCCGGCTCGTACGGCGGGAGGGGGTCCACCAGGAAGCGGCCCCAGGCCCGGCCCGTCTCCGTCGCCTCCGCCCGTGCCTCGGCCGGGTCGGCGGCGGCCCACCGGCTGAGCAGCATGCGGGCGAGCAACCGGTAGTCGCGGTGGCCGCCGCGGTCCATGCCGGGGCGCACGGTGTAGACGGTGCGGGGCCGGCCGGGCCCGGTGGGCGGCACGGCCCGGCGTTCCACCAGGCCGTCGGCCACGAGGGCGTCCAGATGAAACCGTACGGTGTTGGGGTGGAGCCCCATCCGCTCGGCGGCCTCCGCGACCCCGAGCGGCGCGGGCGCGGTGCGCAGCACCTCCAGCACCTCCCGGCGGCGTGGGCTTTCCCGCGTGGTCACGTCCGGATACCCCTTCTTCCGCCTGCGCCAATTTTCACGAATCCTACATGGATTAATTGTAGAGTGGCGGGACACTGTGGGCAGGGACAGGCAAGAGCCGAGGGGAACACCAGATGACGTCGCCGTCCGCGACCGACACCGCAGCAGCAGGCCGTCCGGCGGCGGACCCGCGCGTGCTGTGCGACACCCGCGCGCTGGCCGACGCACCCCCGGTATCGGCCGGGGTGCTGTGGAAGCTGGCGGAGAGCGGACGGCAACTCGACGCGAACGTCGTCCGGCTGGCTCCCGGCGGACGGATCACGGCCCACACCGAGGCACAGCTGGACGTGCTGGTCCTGGTCGTCTCCGGGGACGGCACTCTCGGCAACGGCTCCTCGCGGGCGGTGGAGGCGCTCACCGAGGGCGCCCTGGTCTGGCTGCCGCACGGCGCCGCCCGCAGCATCACCGCCGGCGAGTCCGGGCTGACGTATCTGACCGTGCACAGTCGGCGCCCCGGACTGCGGATCGGCGCGCGCCCGACGGGCACGGCACCGGTCCAGCACCCCGGCTCCACCCCGCGGTAACCCACCGGCAGCGGAGCCGAGTCGCGCGGACCCCTGGGTTCTGTCGCCAAGTGCCACGCCCACATCAGCAGGGCTGCGAGGGTGATGGCTGCTTGGCAGGAATCGGTGGTCTTGCCGTATCGCGTGGCGATGCCGCGCCACCTGACGATGAAGGCGAGCGGCGGCCCACACCGTCGCAGGCCAGGTGAATCGTGCCGGTCGGGCCGCCTCGGGAGCGTCCGGGTTCAGGCTGTCAGCCCCCGCGAAAACGTGTGTGCGGCGTGGCCCACGGCCCGTACCACTCGGGTACGTCCCGCCATGCCGTGCCCGTACGGAACTTCCACACGATCCCGTTGAGGACCCTGCGGTCATCCAGCCGCTCGCGCCCACGCAGCGACACGGGCGGCAACGGCCCGCCGGGCGTCTGCGGAGTCGTCGATCCAGATCATCGAGGCGCCAAGGCGGAGCCCCCTGAGGTAGCTCTTGGCTGTTTTGTCATCCCTGGCGGCGAATTGCGGCCTCCCCCGGGCCCCGATGCGGAAGAGTTTCGAGGAAGTCGGCCAGGAGGGCGTTGAACTCGGTCGGTCGCTCCATGTGGGGGAAGTGTGCGGTGTTCTCCACGGACACCGCGCGGCCGTCGGGTACCGCGTGGACCAGACGCTCGGCCATCACGATGTGGTCGCTCACGTCGAGGGCACCGTTTATCGCCAGAACGGGAACGCCGATGGACGCCGCACGCTGCCAGGTCCGCGGAACCGGAACGCGATGGTCCGGTTCGCCGGCCGTGTGCTTGGAGATCGTCCGGGACGCCATCACGCGCAGGCGGTTCGCAACGTCCGCGTCGACATCACCGAGCGAGCGGTGCGGACCTGCCGCGAAGCGCACGTGCCCGTTCAGCCAGCCCTCGATGTCGCCGGCTGCCAGTGCGGCGTTCTGCTCCCCGAGGACCTCCAGGGTCCAGGGATCCTCGAAGTAGGGTTCGCTGGTCCCCGCGCCGCTGACGACCACGGCGCGAACCAGTTCCGGATGCTCGAGCGCGGCGTCGACCGCGGTGGCCCCACCCATCGAGACCCCGACGAGCACCGCCGGCCCGGCATCGAGACGGCGCAGCAGCGCTGCCAGATCGTCGGCCGGACGAAACGGCCGGGTCGCGTTCGAGGAGGCGCCGTGTCCGCGGGCGTCCGGTGCGATGACCCGGTAGTGCCGGGCGAACGCCCTTATCTGGTCGTCCCACATGCTGTGATCGAAGAACCCGGCGTGGAGCAGCACCAGCGGCTGCCCCTTGCCGGTGTCGCGATAGGCGAGGGAGCCGTCGGAGGTCGTCAACGCAAGCATCTCGGAGTGCTCGGCGAAAGCAGACATGACAACCAAGGTGTCATCATCGCCGAAAGTTGGCAACCGAAGTGTCATTCTTGGGGAATGACAGGCACTGACACCCCACTGCCGCCCGACGAACTCGCCGACCGACTGACGGAGGTGTTCGCCCTGGTGGGGCCGCTGTACCGGCGGGTGCACCGCAAGGTGGAACAGGCCGAGCCGATCGAGGGGCTGTCCGTCGGCGTGCGCGCCGTCCTGGATCTGCTGCGCCGGCACGGACCCATGACAGTCCCTCAACTGGGCCGCGCCCAGACACTCAGCCGGCAGTTCGTGCAGCGCATGGTCAACGATGCCGCCGCGCAGCACCTGGTCGAGGTCATCCCCAACCCCGCCCACCGGCGGTCCTCACTGATCCGGCTGACCGCCGACGGCACGGCGGCCATCACCGCGGCGCACGCCCGCGAACACGCGGCCCTGCGGCAGGTGAGCGGCAACCTCACCGGCGCCGACGTGGACGCGTGCGTGCGCGTCCTGACCCGGATGCTCGCACTCTTCGACGATGCCGACGTGCCCTAGGCCCTGTCGTCAAACTCCCGTCTGCCGCGCGACGCCATGCACGCACTCTCGCCGCACCGGGCCCCGACCCAAGTACATCCAGTACGAGG